>JAACCT010000034.1 GCA_009937255.1 Dehalococcoidales bacterium | reverse complement strand
TCTTCAGCAGGAGCTTCTTCTGATTTTACTTCTTCAGCAGGAGCTTCTTCTGATTTTACTTCTTCAGCAGGAGCTTCTTCTGATTTTTCAACATGTCTTTGGATTACAGTTGCTAACGCTTGAACTGTACCATTCATTACAAATAATAAGTTTGTTAGAGGACTATTCATACCAGCCATTAATTGAGAAAGTAAGATATCTTTACTAGGTAATTTAGATAGTTTAATTAATATAGATTCATCAACTAATTCATTATCTAATAATCCTTTTTTTATTACAAATTCAATATCATTTTTCTCTGTATAATCAAATAATGTTTTAGTAACTTGAGAAGGATCTTCATTAGTCAAAATGTATCCTAACGGTCCAGTTATTTGATCAGCTAATATATTTTTTTCTGCTATTTCAGCTGCTAATTTCGACAGGGAATTCTTAGCTATCTTAAACTTGGAAGAAGAAGAATTAAGAGCTTTTCTTAATGAGCTCAAATCTGCTACAGATGTCCCTTTATAATCAGCAATAATAATAGTATCTGAATTAGAAAATAAATTTGCTAATTCTTCTACCTGTTCAATTTTTCTTTGTGTTGGCAATTTAACCTCATTAAAAAAACCGGCTCTAAAAGACCGGTTATTAAAAAATTATTTTTTTTACCTCGACAGGGTTTAAACTTTCGAAACCTGTTGTCTTAAGTTCTTTAATCTTATCATATGTATTAGAAATTAAGTACTAATACTTTCATGTAACTGTTCTAAATCTAAACTTATTCCAGGGCCCATAGAAGAACAAATAGAAGCAGAATTTATAAATGGCCCTTTAACTCCTTCAGGTTTATTATTAGTTATCGCGGAATAGACAGAAGAAAGATTTTGAACAATTTGATCTTCTGTAAATGAACAAAGTCCAATTCTAGTATGAATAATAGCATCTTTATCCATTCTTATTTCAACTCTACCTTTATTAGCTTTCTCTACAGCTTCAAGTATTTCATCTTCTGGTACTACAGTACCAGACCTTGGATTTGGCATTAATCCTTTTCTTCCTAAATGTTTACCTAGTTTAGCTATTTTAGGCATCATATCAGGAGTAGCTATTGCAACATCAAAATCATCCCATCCTTCTTCAATTTTTTGAGTTATATCATTATCTATTAGATATTCAGCTCCAGCTTCCAATGCTTTATTGCCAATTTCTCCCTCAACAAACAATAATATTTTTACAATTTTGCCTGTACCACTAGGCAAGTCAGAAGTTTGTCTTATTTGTTGATCAGCATGTCGTGGATCTGCATTTGTTTTTATATGAAATTCAATAGCTTCATCAAATTTAGCGTTAGCACATTCTTTTAAAAGCTTTACTGCGTCCACCAAATTAAATTTAGTATCTTCAGTTTGAGTTTTTATTTCTGAGTAGCTTCTTGATGTTTTTTTCAATTTACTAATCCTTTACTATAACGCCCATACTTCTGGCACTTCCTGCTAAAATTTTAACAGCTGAGTCCATATCATATGCGTTTAGATCTTCCATTTTTATTTTTGCAATCTCTTCTAATTGTGTCCTAGTTATCTCACCAATCATTACAACTCCAGGAGTACTAGATGCACTTTTTTGTTTTATAGCTTTTTTTATTAAGTCTGAAGCTGGAGGACTTTTCAAAGTAAATGTAAAAGATCTATCAGCATAAACTTCAATTTCTACGGGAACTACAGAACCTGAAAGTTCTTTAGTTTTTTCATTATATTCTTTACAAAATTGCATTATATTTACACCATGTTGACCCAATGCTGGTCCAACTGGTGGAGCAGGATTTGCACTACCTGCAGGTAATTGTAATTTAATTAATCCAATAACTTTTTTTGCCAAAATTTTATCCTTTTATGCTTTTTCTACTTGCAAGAAATCTAATTCTAATGGAGTCTCTCTACCAAAGAAAGAGACATGAACTGTTACTTTTCCTCTTTCTTTATTTACCATGTCTACTGTACCCATAAATTCAGCAAAAGGACCATCAAGAATTTTAACCGAATCTCCTTGAGTCAGACCCACAGATACAGAAGGAGTACCACTATTCATTCTACTCATTATTTTTTCAACTTCGTGATGTTCCAAAGGAACGGGTTTTGGCCTTCTATCAGTTTCATCTTCAGCAGAAACAAAGCCAGTTACACCAGGAGTATTTCTGACAGCAAACCATGAATCATCTGTCATTATCATTTTAACTAATAAATAGCCAGCATACATTTTTTTATTAACTACTTGACGCTCTCCATCTTTTATTTCAATTTTTTCTTCAGATGGGACCAAAACTTCATGAATTGTTTTGGATAAATCTAAGTTTTCAACTCTTTGAGTCAAATTAGTCATCACTTTATCTTCATGACCTGAATAAGTATGCAAAATATACCATCTAGATTCTTCTTCAATATTATTATTTATTTCTTTTACCATTTAAAATTTTCCTAGCAAAAGCTTAAGTATTAGATAATATAGAAAAAAACCTAGCAAATAGCATATCAAAAAGACCCAAAAATATTACTATTATGATGGATAAAGAAAGAACCATTATTGTAAGGCGAGTAGCTTCTTGCCTTGAAGGCCAAGTAACTTTTTTAAGCTCACCTATAACTTCTGTAAAGAAAGAGATAGGTGCAAAACCTTTTTTTGAAATCTTAGGTGGTTGAGTTGCCAATTTTATCTCTTTTCTTTAAATGTTTTTCTTGCTCTACATCGAGGACAAAATTTAGTCAGCTCTAGCCTAGCTTCAGTATTTCTTTTATTTTTTTCTGTATGGTAACTGTACTTTCCACATTCGCAATCGAGTGTAAGTACAGTTCGAACAGCACTTTTTTTGCCATAATTTTCTTATCTAATTTTTAAGATATTGAAGTAATAACTCCTGAGCCAACTGTTTTACCACCTTCTCTGATAGCAAACCTTAAGTTTTCTTCAAGAGCAACAGGGTACATTAACTCGATATCCATCTCAGTATTATCACCAGGCATAATCATTTCTATACCTTCTTTCAGATGAGCTTCACCAGTTACATCTGTTGTTCTTATATAAAATTGTGGTTTATAACCAGTAAAGAATGGAGTATGCCTTCCTCCTTCATCTTTTGTAAGAACATAAACTTGTGCTTTTACTTTTTGACTTGGAGATATAGACCCCGGTTTAGCTAAAACTGCACCACGAGCAATATCTTCTCTTTCAACTCCTCTTAAAAGAATTCCTACAGCATCTCCAGGGATACCTGATTCAAGAGTTTTATGAAACATTTCAACTCCAGTAACAACAACTTTTTCTTGTTTACCAAAACCTACTATTTCGATTTCTTCATTAACTTTTACTTCTCCTCTTTCAATTCTTCCTGTCACAACAGTTCCTCTTCCTTTTATAGAAAAGACATCTTCAACAGGCATTAAGAATGGTTGGTCAACAGGTCTATCTGGAATATCTATATAATCATCAACAGCTTTTGCTAATTCATGAATTGATTGTACCCATTTATTACTTTGATCTTCTGAATTTTCAAGAGCTTCTAATGCTGACACCTTAACTATCGGAATATCGTCACCAGGGAAATCATATTTTGATAATAATTCTCTTACCTCAAGTTCTACTAATTCCAAAAGTTCTGGATCATCCATTTGATCACATTTATTTAAAGCTACTACAATTTTAGGAACATTTACCTGTCTTGCAAGTAAAATATGTTCTTGAGTTTGTGGCATAGGTCCGTCATCTGCTCCAACAACTAGTATAGCCCCATCCATTTGAGCTGCTCCTGTAATCATATTTTTTACATAGTCAGCGTGACCTGGACAGTCTACATGAGCATAATGCCTAGTATCAGTTTCATACTCAGTATGAGATGTTGCAATAGTAACACCTCTCTCTTTCTCTTCAGGAGCATTGTCAATTTCTGCAAATGATTTTGCAGACACATTAGCCTGAGAGTGGGAAAGAACAGTTGCTATAGCAGCTGTTAATGTTGTTTTTCCATGGTCAACGTGACCAATTGTCCCTACATTAACGTGGGGTTTACTTCTATCAAATATTTGTTTAGACATTTCTTATCAATTCTCCATCAGTTATTAGTTATTAAACACAAATACGATTTACCATCGCGCATTAATTCATTTTATACTCTTTTTTAACTTTTTTATATGTTTTTTGTTTGGTTTTTTCAAACAGAGAAGAAAATATTAGATTTTCAAGTAATTTTGGAGCCCACAAGAAGAATTGAACTTCCGACCTCGTTCTTACCAAGAACGCGCTCTACCACTGAGCTATGTGGGCAATTTATAATGACATATTACTATAGAAATAAATATTTAATTTAATTTATTAGTGGTGCAGGGGACAGGATTCGAACCTGTGAAGCATAAAGCGCCTGTTTTACAGACAGGTGGGTTTAACCACTCCCCAACCCCTGCTCAATTAGAATTATAAAAATATTTTAATAAATGGAGCCCCAGGAGGGATTCGAACCCCCGACCTGACGATTACAAGTCGTCTGCTCTGGCCAACTGAGCTACTGAGGCAATAATATAATTATATCTTATGATCAAAAATTCTATAAAAGGAAAAAAGCTATAGAATCAATTTAAATTAAAATATTTATCATTAATTTCTTTATTAATTATATTAGTAATATTATAAATAGAAGAACCTTTAAACTGAGATATCCTTTTCAAATCGTCAAATTCAGGTTTTACAGAGTGCAATTGACCTTCAAAATATTTTAACTTTACTTGTATATAACCCAAAGATGATTTAAATTTTTCAATTTTTCTTTTTGCTTCATATCTCTCGACTAAGTTAGATCGTACTCCTAAAGAAGATGTTTCCTTTATAATAAGATTTATAAATTTTTCCTTTTCGCTGTCATCACATAGAATATTAATAATATTTCCAAGTCTATTTTTTTTACCTGTATAAGTAGAAATCCAACAATCAAGCGCACCTTCTGAAATACTTAAATTAATAAAATTACCAATAAATTCTGGTGACATGTCATCTATATTTGTTTGAAGTAAATATTTTAATGATTTATCAATTGAAGCATTAGTATTATTATCTAAAATAACTGATAGTACATTAGGGAAATCTCTAAAATCTTTAGTTCCAGCTCCTGTACCATTCATTTTTGAAGTAATACTTACAGTGTCAGTAAAGTTAGCACAACTTGCAATAATAGAAATTCCAGTTGGAGTAATTGTTTCAATATTTGAAGAATTATTAACATATCTTAATGGAATTTGAAAACGTTCGACTATTTTTTTTGTAGCTGGAGCTAAAGTTTCATGAGTTCCATGACTAGTTCTAATAAATCCAGGAACTACAGGCAAAGGAGAACAAAAAAAGTTTTCTATTCCTAATAAATCCGCTGATATAAAAAAACCACAAATATCAACTAATGTATCTGATGTTCCAAGCTCATGAAGATGTGGATTCTCTTCTTCATGAGCTTGTTGTTCAGCAGATTTTAATAGATCAAAACAATTTATTATTTTAGAAATGATTTTTTCATTTAATTCAGAATTTTCAACTACCTCGTAAGATTTTTGCCATTCCCATTTAATTGAATCTTTTAAAATTACATTTGTATGAGTTGCAGGAATATTTTTTCTTTTTGTTTTTGAAGATTTAAATTCAAAATTTAAATTTTTTACTTTCTTCAATTCCAAAATAACTTTTTTTTCATCGAGTCCTGCATCAAAAAATGAAGATAATAGCATATCTCCACTAAGGCCTCCAATTAAATTAAAATAAGCTGTTGACATAAGAAATTTAAATAGTTTACTTTGAGAACATTCTACCAAAAGAAACTAATTTATATAATCTAATTAGTTTTTTTGGTTGAAGTTTTTTGAATATTAGGCTTTATTCTAGAAATAATTAAAGATTTGCCATCAGAAGTTGCGTCTATTTCAATTGAATCTCCTGCTGAAAATTTCCCATTAAGTAAATCATCAGAAAGTTGATCTTCAACTTTTTCTTGAATAGTTCTTCTAAGTGGCCTAGCACCCATTTTTGGATCAAAACCTTCAGCAGCTAAATATTTTTTACATGAATCAGTCCAGTTCAAAGTCAATCCATGTTCAATAAGTCTACTTCCAACCTCTTTTAATAATAAATCTACAATTTGATAAATATGATCCCTATCTAATGGATGAAAAACAATTTTATCATCAAGTCTATTTAAAAATTCTGGCCTAAAGCCATTCATAGGGTCTTCAACTTCTTTTAAAACTCTCTCTTCGAAAGCTTTATGATCCATATTATTTGTAGAAGTATCATTACTAAAACCTAGCTTCCCTTCTGAGTATATTTTTTGAGAACCTAAGTTAGAAGTCATAACAATAATAGTATTTTTAAAATCTACAACTCTTCCTTTACCATCAGTAAGTCTTCCATCTTCAAAGACTTGAAGCAATATATTATAAATTTCTTCATGAGCTTTTTCTATTTCATCAAGTAAAATAACACAGTAAGACTTTCTTCTAACCGCTTCAGTCAATTGCCCACCATCTTCGTATCCAACATAGCTAGGAGGAGCTCCGATTAATCTAGTTACTGAGTGTCTTTCCCTGTATTCAGACATATCAAATCTAACCATTGCATCTTCGGTACCAAATAAAAATTCTGATAGTCTTTTTACTAAATGAGTTTTACCAACACCCGTTGGTCCAAGAAAAAGAAATGCTCCTATAGGTCTTTTAGGATCTTTTAGACCAGTTCTTGCTCTTCTTACAGATTTAGAAATAGCTTCTATAGCATCATGTTGCCCAATCACATCTAAGCTCAAAACTTTTTCTATATTTTTAAGCCTCTCTTTATCTTCATTATCGAGTCTCTTGAGAGGAATTCCTGTCCACATAGAAACTACTTCAGATATATCATCTTCTGTTACTTCAATTGCATCCTTAGATTTTCCTGATTCATAATCTTTTTCTAGTTTTTCAACTATAGTAGCTTGTTCTAATTCATTATCTCTAAATTGAGCTGCTTTTTCGTATTGTTGTGATGAAATAGCATCTTCTTTCCATCTTCTAATTTTTTCTAATTCTTTTTTTGAATCTCTTAGTTCCTTTGGGTAAAAAGAGTTTCTAATTCTTACTCTAGAACCTGCTTCATCTATGATATCTATTGCTTTGTCAGGTAAATTTCGGTCAGTAATATATCTATCAGATAAATTAACTGCGGAATTAATAGCATCATCTGTAATAGTTACTTGATGATATTCTTCATACTGTTTTTTTATACCATTAAGAATTCCTATAGTAAGTTCACCATCAGGCTCTTCTATAGTCACTGGTTGAAATCTTCTTTCAAGTGCTTTATCTTTTTCGACGTATTTTCTATAATCATCCTGCGTTGTTGCACCTATTACTTGTATATCTCCCCTGGCACGGGCTGGTTTTAATATATTTGCCGCATCAACTGCACCTTCAGCTGCACCTGCGCCAACTAAAGTATGTACTTCATCTATAAATACAATACAGTTTTTAGCTCTAGTTAGTTCTTTAACTATTTTTTTTAGTCTTTCTTCAAATTCTCCTCTATATTTTGTTCCTGCAACTAAACTACCTATCTCCATAGTTACAAGTCTTTTACCAAGAAGAGTTTCAGGGACATCTCCATCCATCATAAGCAAAGCTAATCTTTCTATAACTGCAGTTTTCCCAACACCAGGCTCGCCAATAAGCACAGGGTTGTTTTTTCTTCTTCTACTTAAAATTTGAACAACTCTCTCAAGTTCAGACTCTCTACCAACTACAGGGTCTAGTTCTCCTTTTTCAGCTTTTTCTGTTAAATCTGTTGCAATTTCATCAAGAGTTGGAGTAGTTGAGTTTTTAGATTTTCCTGAAATATTTGCCTGAGGCTTACTACCCGATTTAGCTGATCTTGTTATTACATTTTGTGTTTCATCTCTAATAACATCTAAAGTTAAATCAAGACTTTCAAGTACATTTGAACCAATACCATCACCTTCTCTCATAAGTCCAATTAACAAATGTTCAGTACCTATATAATGATGACCTTGTTTTCTTGCTTCATCAACTGCTAATTCAATAACTTTCTTTGCTCTAGGAGTTAAGCCTATTTCACCAGATGTCGGTTTATCACCTTTTCCTATAATAAATTCTACTGCTGATCGAATTTTTTGAGTATCAGCTTTAAGATTTTGCAAAACCTTAGCAGCAACTCCTTCAGATTCTCTAATCAGGCCTAAAAGTATATGTTCAGTGCCTATAAAATTATGATTAAATTGAGTTGCTTCTTCTTGGGCAAGAGAAAGAACTCTCCTGGCTCTCTCAGAGAATTTTTCAAATCTACTGGCCATAAAAGTTCCTTTCAATAAAAAATTTATTACTTAACTTAAAGTTATCATTTTTTTTATTTTATAGAATAATAAAAGCCTTTTGAAATCGTTTTTTTTAACTATTTTTTATAAAAATAAAGGCTATGGTAATTTTATTTATTCTGCTTTAGGTTCTTCTGCTTTAGGTTCTTCTGCTACAGGTTCTTCTGCTACAGGTTCTTCTGCT
>JAACCT010000006.1 GCA_009937255.1 Dehalococcoidales bacterium | reverse complement strand
TTTTCAGCAGGTTTCTCTACAACTTTTTCTACTGGTTTTTCAGCAGGTTTCTCTACAACTTTTTCTACTGGTTTTTCAGCAGGTAGACTGCTAACATCTTGATCATTATTTCCGCAACCAAATATTAATAAAACCATAGCCAAAACTAAAATTGAATTAATATTGAAATTTTTCATAAATTTTTTCATAAATTACTCCTTTTAACTAAATTATTTTTGAAAATTAAAAAAATGAAAAATGGTCCTCCTATTAGACTCATAAGAACTCCTACTCTCAAATCTGATGAAGAAAAGATAATTCTTGTAATAAAATCCATTAGGACAACAAAAAAGCCTCCCATAATAGCAGAAAGAGGTAATACTAAACGATTATCGTTACCTATTATCAATCTGACTATATGAGGAATGACTAACCCTACAAATGCTAGAATACCGCTAACAGAAACTGCAGCAGAAGTAGCTAAGGAAGTAAATAATAAACATAATAAAAGTGTTCTATTTACATTGATACCAAGGGATGAAGCGTATTCATCACCTATCATAATTAAATTAATTTCTTTAGATTTATATAATAGAAATAACATAGAGATTAAAATAATAGGAATACTTACATATAAATGTTCCCATCTTGTAGATTCAAAACCTCCAATCAACCAATAAAAAATTGATCTCATTTGAAAAGGATTATCACTTAAGTAAACAGACAATGTAATTAAAGCATTTAGGAACGATCCAATGGCTATTCCTGCTAATAATAAAATTGAATTAGATTTCCGTCCTGTAAAAATAAAAATTAAGTAAACAATAATTGAAGAAAATAAGCCACCTATAAATGAAAACAAAGGTATTACAAGAAGATGAAAAGTGTGTATCGCAAATGCTATTGGGATAACTGCACCTAAAGCAGAACCTGCAGATACTCCTAAAATTGAGGGATCAGCTAAAGGATTTCTAAATATTCCTTGCATTACAGCACCAGAAATAGATAAAGCTAAACCTACAAAAAATGAAAGTAATATCCTTGGAAGTCTAATATCAAAAACTACTGATTCATTTATTGTTTTAGAAAAATTAGAAGTAAAAAGAATGGAAAAAACTTCAGAAACACTAATATCTATAACACCCTTTGATAATGAAACTGCCGATATTGCTAAAGACAAGATTAAAAAAATTATTAAATAGATAAATAGTAAATTCTTTTTTTCTATTATGGAATTATTTCTCATTTTCTTAATTCATTTACTAAATTAGAGTAATGAGAAAGCCTCATACTCTTTACGCGAAGAGCTTGAACACTTCCTAACAGGCAGGTCTCCTGACTTATGATTTCTCAATTACAGTGGCGCGACCGCGACGGATTTACACCGTCTTCCCTATTCTCTCAATAATGAGCACCTGATAGGATATAAATATATTAACTTATTAAATTCTATATGAAAACTATTTCTAGATACTTTTGTTTACTTTTTCTTTTTTTTATAATTTCATGTTCAAATACAGAAAATATTAATATATTTGAGAATGGTATTGAAAAAAATGCAATAGCTTGGGATAAAATTTATACAGTATCAGTTAAAGTACCAAGATATTCAGCTTGCTGGATAGTAACAGAAACTCAAAACCTAGATTACTGCTCAGGAGCTATAATTAGTAATGATAATACAGCCCACATAGGAAAAGGTGAGTTTATAAGTACACTTGATTATTTAAATTTTGAACTTATTATAAAAAAAGATTTTGCTATGAATATTCCTGAACAATCAACTATATCAATAGATATAAATTGTAATAATGATCAATTTATGTTTAAAAAAACCTATAATATTATAAATTAATTCAATAAAATATTAACATGTCAGTAAATAAAGACTTTTATTCGGTACTAAAAAATTACCAAATAAGAAATAATTATAAAAAAATAAATGAACCAACTATAATGCTTAATAATGATGAAAGTTTAGAAAAATTACTAAAATTTGTAATTGTGCCTACAGCAGGCTTTGTATCACTTATAATGACAGGAGTATTATTGTTTGCTCTATGGTTGATTTACTACGCACTAGCAACTTATAATCCAACTATTTGGGATATGCTAGGATCAAAAGCTCTCTAGTTTCAACTTATTGTAAAAAAAAAAATTACAATTTCTTCATTAATCAAAACATCAATATTTTATATTCTTTACAATTCTAATTATAATTAAAAAAATCTTAGGTAAGTATTATGAATAATAAAATTACAATAATGGGTAGTGGAAATACAGGTTTATCAACTGCTTTGAAAATGAAAAATGATGGTCATAAAGTTTGTTTATTTGAACTTCCAGAATTTTCTGAATCTTTAGGGAAAAATAATACAGAGTTTAAATTAAATATAAACGATAATCAAATAAACTTAAAACTTGATTTAATTACGACTAATGTAGTTGAAGCGATAAGTTTCTCAAAAATTATCATAATTTGTGTCCCAGCTTATGCTCATAAAGAATTTGCAAAATCTATATCTAATAAAATCAGCACTGAACATTTAGTAGTACTAATGCCAGGTACTTTGGGATCATTAGAATTTAAAACAATTTTAAAAAATAATTCTTCTGAAATTCCTATTTTAGGAGAAACTGATACATCTCCTTTTGTTTGTAGAAAAATTAATAATAATGAAGCTACTATACTTGGAGAAGTTCCAAGTTTAGGAGTTGCAATTAATCCTAAAGAAAAGACTCAAGCTTATGTAGATAAATTAAATAGTTTCTTTCATGGTTTAATTTCTTACAAAGATGTAATAATGTGTGGATTATCTTCTTTAAATCCAGTTGTTCATCCTGCAGGTGTAATCTTAAATTCAGGCAGAATAGAAAAATCTAATGGCGAGTTTTATTTCTATAATGAGGGTTTAACAGAATCGGTTGTAAGAGTAATAAACTCCGTCGATAGTGAAAGAAAAAATATAGCTAATCATTTTGGACACGAAATAGATAGTGTTGCTGATGCATTCCATAATGCTGGTTTTGGAATTAAAGGAGATTTATTAGAAACTATAAGTAGTAGTAAAATGTTAACTTCTTTAAAAGCACCTGGTGTGGTTAATCATAGATGGTTAACTGAAGATATATCATATGGAATTTATACTTGGAGTCTTTTGGGTAAAAAGTTTAATATAGAAACTCATACTATGGAAACTCTTGTAGAAATGGGGTCTATATTACTCGGTATTGACTTAAAAATAAACGGTAGAAATTTAGATTCATTAGGACTTTCTGATTTAGATATTTCAGAAATTAATGACTATATCTAACTACATTTTTTTTAAATCAAAATCCAAATTAAGTTCTGCCTTAATATTTTCAAACCAATCAATCACTTTATAATGATAAGGTATTCCCTCTTTAAGTCTTATTTGGGTTTCTTCAAATTCAGGCAGTCCTGCATAAACTACTCTTTCTTGTCCATCTATCGGTTTTGTTTCAGCAAGTCCTTTCAAGAATAAATCCATATCTTTTTTAAATTTATCAACATCAATGAAGCCATCAATTATTATTACTTGCACAAAGTGTCCCATTTCACCATATGTATTAGGAGGCATTAAAAAACCTGGTCCCATACCACTTAGAATGTCAGAAAATATTTCTGCAACAGCTGCATAGCCGTATCCTTTGTGTGATCCATTTTCTCTGGTTCCTCCAAAGGGTAGCATCATATAATCTTCTCTATCATCAGGTAAATCTACTTCATTTAAGATTGGGTTACCTTTAGAATCGGTTATCCAAGCAGAATCCATTTTAGCTCCAACTCTTTTTGCTAAACTAAGCTTATTACCAGCAACTTGAGTTGTCGCTACATCAAAGACAAAAGGAGGTTCTTTATCAGCAGGCACAGCATATGCCCATGGGTTAGTTGATAATCTTTTTTCTGCTCCATGAGTTGGAACCATAGCCATAGAGTTTCCAGCTGTCATAGTTAGCCCAATCATATCATGTTCTAATGCCATCATAGAGTGATAGGCCAACATTCCAATATGTCTTGAATTATGAACAGCAACAGAACCAGATCCATATTTTTCTGCTTTTTCTATAGCAATTTCCATAGCTTTAGGTAAAACATGTAAACCAAGTCCATCATCACCATCAATATTTGCAGTAGTAGGAGATTCTCTAGTAATTCTAAAATTTGGAGTAGGATTAATTCCTAGATCTTTAGCCCCTTCACCGAATCTATCTACATAAATAGGAAGCATATTTGAAACTCCGTGACTTTCACAACCTCTTAAGTCGCTAGTCATTAAGACTTCTGAAGAAAGTTGTGCATCATCTTCAGAAAGCCCCATCTTGAGAAATATTTGCTTTGTAGCTTGAGTCATAGACTCTGACTCAATTAATATTTGATCTTCTTTTGGTACTAAAAATCTTTCTAACATAAATGCTCACCCTCTCCTTGTAGAATATAAGTTATAATTTTTTAATATACCCTAAATTTAAAT
>JAACCT010000005.1 GCA_009937255.1 Dehalococcoidales bacterium | reverse complement strand
ATCAATTTTTACCATAATATTTATTAATTGTTTAATTTATTTTATTATATTTTTCTTATAATAAAATAATAAAGAATTATATTATTACTATGAAAGAATATAAATATATACCAAAAAAAGCAATGGTGATTTTTGCCCATCCCGATGATGCAGAAATAGGTACTGGCGCGACAATAGCTAAATGGATTAAAAATGGTTCAGAAGTAGTATATGTCTTAGCTACTACAGGTTCTAGCGGCTCAAATGATATGAATATGACTAGCAATAAAATTGTAGACATACGATCAAATGAACAAATTGAAGCTGCAAATGTATTAGGTGTAAAAGAAATTATCAGTCTAAATTTTATAGATGGAATGTTAGAATCTAATAGAAAGTTACTTTCAGATTTAGTACTTAACATTAGAAAATTTAAACCTGAAACAGTATTTACTCACGACCCATTCAGAATGAATAATTTTCTACATCGTGACCATAGAAATCTAGGTTTTTCAGTGATGGATGCCATTTACCCTTATGCAAGAGATCATCTACATTTCCCAGAACAAATAAATAATGAAGTCCAACCTCATAAAGTTAAAGATTTACTTTTTTGGGGAAGTGATACACCAAATGTATCAATAGATGTTTCAGAATTTGCTTCAAACAAAATTGAATCATTAGCCAAACATGAGAGTCAATTACCTGGGCTAAGTTTAGGTTCAGATTATGGAAAAAATATTTTAAAACGACTAAAAGATTCAGCAAAAGAATCAGATTTTAAATATGCAGAATCTTTTAGAATGATCGTAGCAAGATCTTAAATGATAGATATTAATAATAAATCTTTTAATTTTTATAATTCGAATCTTATAATTGAAAATCATGTAAATCTTTTGAAAGAAAATAAAAATATTGATATTTTTACCGAATCTATTTATGTGATTTCTGAAAAATATATACCTTTTAGAGAGGAGAGTCTTTTTTTTAATCAGTTCAAAAATAGTATTTTAAACTTTAATAATATTAAATCTCAAACTTTGGATAAAAATTTTAATACATTCACCGGTGTAGAATTTTTATTTTCAGAAAATAGTATCAAAGAAGAAAAAAGTTATATTGATTTTTGTTTATTAGATTCAAATTTTTTGTTAATTGACTTGAATAATTTAAAATATAGTTATCAATTTTTAGAAAATGAATTATCAAAAATTATAAACAATAAAGTTATACCTATAATTACACATCCAGAAAGATTAGCTTATCAAATGGAAATAAATAATTTAAAACAATTAAAAGATATGGGTGTACTTTTTCAACTATCACTAGCTTCGTTAGCAGGTAACTTTGGAGAAAATATAGAAAAAAAATCTATAAATTTATTACAGAATGGTGTTTACGATTTTATAGCTTCTGATACAACTAATTACTCTGAGGTTAATAATAATTTTTTAGAAAAAAATCTTGACAAGTCTCGTAATTTAGTAGGATCCTCATCTTTAGATAAATTGATTTACAAAAATCCTTTAAACATCATAGACAATAAATCCAGCAATAATTATCAAATTTAAATCCTAAATGAAGTAAGCCAAGAAGAATAATCTGATTTTTTTTGAATTTTTTTATTATCTATTACAATTGAAAAGTATAAATCTTGAATCGACTTAGTAATATCTCCAATATTTCCAGATCCTATTTTTCTATTATCCAAAGAACCTACTGAAGTAACATGAGCAGCCGTACCAGTTAAGAATATTTCGTCAGCAAGATATAATTCAGATCTATGAATTTTTCTTTCTTTTACTATTATTCCCATCTCATTTTTTACAATATCAATAATTGAATCTCTTGTTATTCCCAACAAACAATTGTCTGTTTCAGTTGGAGTTATAATTTCACTATTTTTTATCATAAATAAGTTTTCTCCACTTCCTTCAGAAACTGATCCATCATGATTTAAGAGTATTGCTTCATCAAAATTTGCAGAAACAGCTTCAGTTTTAGCAAGTATGCTAGTCGTATATAATCCAGATAATTTGACTCCTGTTGGCATCATCGTATCTTCTGGTCTTCTCCAAGAACTAGTTTGACAATTAATAGGTTTTTCATTATCGATATAAGCACCGAATGGTACTACAATTATAGTCAAATCATCATCTAATTCATGTAATTTTAAATTAGCTACTAATTCCTGAGATTTATAAGCTAAAGGCCTAATATAAACATCTTGTTCATATCCATTTGATTTTACTAAATCAACAGTAATGTCACACAATTCTTGAGATGAATATGGAAGATTCATTCTTAATATTTTTGCTCCTCTTAATAGACGATCATAGTGCTCCTTTAATCTAAAAATTACCATTTCATGATTATCTTCACTCCAATTACCTCTAATTCCTTCAAATACAGCATGGCCATAATGTAAAGCATGAGTCATTACACCTACTGTTGCATCTTTAAGTAATATTTTTTCTCCTTTATGAAAAGCTATTCCGTCAATTGACATATTTTTACTCCAAATTACTACTTAAGATTATTTTTTTGTTTTTTTAAATTCTTCATATAGTTTATACGTATCGTCATTAAAAGGATAATATGTACCAGGAGAATCAGGGTTATTCTCTAATTCCATTTTTATAGTTTTTTCAATTTCTTCTCTTTCTAGAGATATAGAAAGTACTTCATTAGCTATAATTTTAGGCAATACAACTACCCCATCATCATCTCCTAAAATCAAATCTCCTGGCTTAATTAAAATCCCTCCACAATTAATCAATTGATTCACTCCAAAAGGAAGCATTATTCCTACTCCTTGTTTGGAAGTAAATGAATTTGCAAAGACAGGGAAATTATATTTTTTCAATTCTTGAGAATCTCTCACTGCACCATCGGTTACTATTCCTTCAGCTTTTTTTTGAAAAAGTCTAAGAAACTTTATATCTCCACCAATAGATTCTAATGGGCCAATTGAAGATGCCACTAGCACTTTATTTGGGCCACAAAGTTCAAAAGCTTCATATTCAGGAGATTTACTTCTTTTTGGCAAATCTTCTAATAAATCTTTTCTATAAGGTAAAAAACTTAATGTTACGGCTTCTCCAAAAATTTTTTTTCCTTTAAATAATGAATTAGAACCCTTAATCATAGTTTGATTCCATCCTAAAATAGCCATAGCATCTATTATCATTTGAGAAGATAGTTTTTTTATCTCACTAAATTTTATATCCATAAATTTATCCTTTCTTAAATTTATCCAAAGAAGCAACTAAAGTTGTACTATAAGGCGTAGGAATATTATATTTTTTTGATAATTTCACTACATATCCTAAAATATTATCAATTTCTAAAGGTTTTCCACTGTTCAAATCATTTTGCATAGAAGAAGTCATAGATTCAGGATCTTTTTTTAAATCTAATATATTTTGATTAATGTCAACATCACTCAAATCTATTCCATCTGCTATACCCACAGATAAAATTTCTTTCATTGTTTCCAATAAAATATCTTCTCCATAATTTGAGTTTATTAAATCTAAGAAAGATAGTCTAAAAGATGACATTATAGTTCCAAAAGATCCAACAATAATCATTTTTTTCCAAAGTGTAGATAGTATATTTTTAGAAATATTTATAGTCAGTTCTTCTGCAGAAAAGATATTTTTAATTTCTTTAATTCTTTTGGATATTTCTCCATTAATTTCACCCATCTCTATAGTTACATTAGAACCCTTCTGCAAAACAACACCAGGTGTTGGAATCTCAGCTTCTATATATGTAGCGGCCGGAATAATATTCTTTGACTCGATTTCTTTATAAATTTCAATATGACTACTTACTCCATTTTGAATAGTAATAATTATAGTTTTAGAATTTGAAATATTTTTTAAATCTTTAATAGATTGATTATTTGAATAAAGCTTTGTTGTAAGAAAAATCAAATCAAATGATTTTAAATTTTTAACATCATTAAAACAAGGGATTTTTAAATTAAAATCTCCCCAAAAAGATTTCACATTCAAACCATTTTTATTAATTTGTTCATAATGTTTACCTCTAGTAATAAGAGTTACATCAAACCCATATTTTTTAAAAATTGCTCCATAATAACTTCCTACAGCCCCAGCTCCCATAATTGCAATTTTCATTTTAACTCCAAAATGTTTTTTATATAAGTATGATTTTTATAAGGATTAACATACAAAAATAAGTCTAATTTTTTGTACAATGATACTATGAGAAAAAACAATAGAAAACAAGATGAACCTAGAAAAATAAGTATAGTTCCAAACTTTCAAAAAAACTCTATCGGTTCAGTATTAATAAATTTTGAAGATACAAAAGTTATATGTTCAACGAATATTTCAAGGAATGTTCCTAGATGGTTACTTAATGAAAATAAAGGTTGGATTACAGCTGAGTATAGTATGCTTCCAAACTCTTCCGGAGATAGAGTGAATAGAGATAGAGGAAATAGAATGAGTGGGCGCACTCAAGAAATCCAAAGGCTTATAGGTAGATCATTAAGGCAGGCTATAGATTTAAGTTTGATCCCCGGAGTTTTAATAACTATTGATTGTGACGTACTAAATGCAGATGGGGGGACAAGAACTGCTTCTATTTCTGGAGCATTCATAGCTACATATTTAGCTCTAAAAAACTATTATAATTCAAGCCCAAAAAAGTTTTTTAAAAATCAAATTGCAGCAATAAGTGTTGGAAAAGTGAATAATGATTTTTTGCTTGATCTTGATTATTCAGAAGACTCTATAGCTGATTTTGATATGAATATTGTATTAAATGAAAATTTAGATATAGTAGAAATCCAAGGAACATCTGAGGATAATTTAGTTTCTAGAACTGAAATGAATACTCTTTTAGAATTAGGTACTAATGGAATAAAAATTATTTTGAAGGAACAAAGTAAAATAATTGATCAAATAGATAACACTTAGATTGAGATAGATTAAGAGGTAATATGCATAAAATAAAATCAATAAATGCTAGTGAAATTTTAGATTCAAGAGGCAATCCAACTGTAGGGGTAGAACTTGAACTTGATAATAATATAGTTGCAATATCATCTGTACCTTCTGGTGCAAGTACAGGAATTAGAGAAGCGTTAGAACTTAGAGATAATGACTCAAATAGATATAAAGGAAAAGGAGTCACAGAAGCTGTAAATAATATTAATAATATTATAGCTAAGTCAATAGTATCTTTGGATGTTAGAGATCAAGAAAATATTGATCAATTAATGATAGATTTAGATGGAACTGAAATGAAACCAAACTTAGGTGCTAATGCTATTTTGGGAGTTTCATTAGCTACTTTGATAGCATCAAGTTTATCTGAGAAAATACCTCTTTACAAAAGAGTTTCTGATTTAATTAATGATGATTCTGAACATATTTTACCTGTTCCTATGTTAAATATTATGAATGGGGGAGCGCACGCAGTTAATTCAACTGACTTTCAAGAATTCATGATAACTCCTGTTGGATTTGAATCATTTAAGGAGGCTATTAGAGCTGGATCAGAAATTTATAGTACCTTAGGAAAAATTCTTGAAAATAAAGGGTTGTCTACAAATGTAGGATTTGAGGGTGGATTTGCGCCAAGTGGATTGTCTAATAATGAAGTTTTAGATTTCATAATGGAAGCGATAGAAAAATCAAACTTCAAGCCAGGAAAAGAAATTTTTATAGCCTTAGATCCTGCCGCTTCAGAGTTTGAAAAAGATGGAAAATATAATTTAACAAAAGATAGAAAAATTTTATCATCTGAGGAAATGATAGATTACTATACAAAATTAATAAAAAAATATCCCATATATTCTATAGAAGACGGATTAGCAGAAGATGATTGGAATGGATGGGGAAAATTTACTAAAAAACATGGCAAGGATTTACAAATAGTGGGAGATGACCTTTTTGTTACTCAAAAAAAATATCTTAAAGAAGGAATTGATAAAATTTCGGCTAACTCAATACTAATTAAATTTAATCAAGTTGGTACAATTTCAGAAACTATTGAAACAATAAAAATGGCTAAAAAAAATAATTTCAAATGTGTCATAAGTCATAGATCAGGAGAAACGGAAGATACAACGATAGCAGATTTAGCTGTTGGTACAGGTTCTGGACAGATAAAAACTGGAGCACCAGCTAGGTCAGATAGAGTTGCAAAATATAATCGTTTACTTAGAATTGAAGAAAAACTAAGTAATTCATCAATATATGCTGGAAATAAAATTTTAAATAAATAATTAAATTATGGTAAAAAATATAGGAATAAACGGATTTGGAAGAATAGGTAGACAAATTCTTAGAATTATTTTAGAAAATAATTTAGATATAAATATAGCAGCAATAAATGGTAGATCAGATACAAAAACTTACACACATTTACTTAAATATGATTCTTCTTATGGAAAGCTAGATTTAGATATCAAATATGATCAAAATTATTTATATGCTGGTGATAGAAAAATTAAATTCTTTAATGAAAATAATCCTTCATTAATTCCTTGGGATAAAGAAAATATTGAAATAGTAATTGAATCCACCGGAAAATTTAATGATAAAAAAAATGCTTCTCATCATTTGCGAGGATCAGTAAAAAAAGTCCTTCTGACCGCCCCTGGTAAAGATGAAGATATAACTATTGTAATGGGAGTAAATGAAAATAATTATGATGAGCAAAAGCATCATATTATTTCTAATTCTTCTTGTACAACCAATTGTTTAGCGCCAGTTATAAAAGTTCTTGAAGATAATTTTAAAATTAAAAGTGGTTTTATGACAACTATTCACTCATATACGAATGATCAAAATATATTAGATAATTCACACAAAGACTTAAGAAGAGCAAGAGCTGGAGCTACAAGTATTATACCTACCACAACAGGAGCTGCTAAATCAGTTTCAAAAGTTATAAAATCGGTTGAAGGAAAAATTGATGGAATGGCATTTAGAGTCCCAACTCCAAGCTGCTCAGTAGTTGACTTAAATATAATTTTAGAAAAAAACACATCAATAAAGGAGATAAATGAGGTTTTTACATATTATTCTCAAAATGATTTAAAAGGAATTATAGATGTTACTAATGAAGAATTGGTATCAATAGATTTTTTAGGTAATACCCATTCTTCAGTAATCGATTTAAGTTCTACTCTAAAAATTGGTGAAAATATGTTTAAAATAGTAAGCTGGTATGACAATGAGTGGGGATATTCTAATAGAACTTTAGATTTACTTCAAATATTATTAGCAAAATTAGATTAAAACTTAATTAAAGACATATAATTAAATTGATATTAATTATACGGGTTCGGTGTCGTATAAAAAAAAACAAAAGCCGAGGAGAATAAAAATGAGTACTTTAAAAGATGAAAAATCTAAAACATGGAAATCAGAATCATTACCTGAAGTAGGTGACTGGAGAGTTAAGGGAGGCCTTGCTCAAATGTTAAAAGGTGGAGTTATTATGGATGTAGTAACACCTGATGAAGCTAAAATCGCTGAAGACGCTGGAGCTGTAGCTGTAATGGCATTAGAAAGAGTTCCTTCAGATATCAGAAGAGATGGTGGTGTGGCAAGAGCTTCTGATCCTGAAATGATAACAGGAATAATAGAAGCAGTTTCTATACCAGTTATGGCCAAAGCAAGAATAGGGCATTTTGCTGAAGCTCAAGTACTGGAGGCGTTAGGAGTAGACTATTGCGATGAGTCAGAGGTATTAACTCCTGCTGATAATGAGTTCCATATTAATAAATGGGGGTACAAAATGCCTTTTGTATGTGGTGCTACAAATCTTGGTGAAGCTCTCAGAAGAATTGGTGAGGGTGCTTCAATGATAAGAACTAAAGGTGAAGCCGGTACTGGTGATGTAGTTCAAGCAGTAACTCATGCTAGACAAATTTTATCCGATATTAAGAAAATTCAAAGATTGGGTGATGAAGAGCTTATGACAGAAGCTAAAAATTTAGGTGCCCCATATGAACTAGTTTGTGAAATAAAAAATACAGGAAAACTACCTGTTGTTAATTTTGCTGCAGGTGGTATAGCCACCCCAGCTGATGCAGCTTTAATGATGCAAATAGGTGTTGAAGGTGTTTTTGTTGGTTCTGGAATTTTTAAGAGTGGAAACCCAGCAAAAATGGCAGATGCAATAGTTCAAGCAACAACCCATTATGAAGATGCTGATTTAATTGCTAAAGTTTCTCAGAACCTTGGGGGAGCAATGAAGGGTGATGAAGTTTCTAAACTAGATCCATCAGAAAGATTAGAAAAAAGAGGTTGGTAAATAAAGCTCAAGTAGGTGTACTAGCTTTACAAGGAGATTTTGCAGAGCATATAGAAATGCTAAGTAATTTCGATGTTGATGTTCATAAAATTAAAAATAAATCTCAACTTGAAAAATTAGATGGCCTTATAATACCAGGTGGAGAATCAACAACTATAAAAAAACTGATTGATCGCTATGATTTTGAAAATGCTATAAAAGAAAAAATCAATCATGGTATGTCTCTATGGGGCACTTGTGCTGGATTAATATGTATTGCAAATAAACTTACAGAAAAAGATCCTATACCAATGGGAATTATAGATGTAGAGGTATCAAGAAATTGGTTTGGTAGACAAGTGGATTCGTTTGAAACAAATATAGAATTTAAAGGTATTACAGAAAATATTAAAGCTGTGTTTATTAGAGCCCCAATAGTAACAAAAGTTAAAAATAATGTTGAAATATTATCAAAATTAACAGATGGAACTATTGTTGCAGTTAAGCAAGATAAAATTTTGGGTACATCTTTTCATCCTGAAATTTCTGGATCATCCAAAGTACATGAATTTTTTATAAACCTTACAAGCTCTTAATTTAATCTTTTCCTAAAATACTTTTTTAATTTCTTGATATAAAATAATTTAATATGAAAGAATTAGAACCTATAGAAATTTTAGATGACTTAAATTTATTTCTAAGTATATTACCATCTAAAATAAAAAAAAATATTGATGTTCGTGAGTATGAGCTTATAGAAGTTGTAATGGATTTAGGAAGACCTCCTATCATAATTTATTCTTCACATCAAAATATTATTAAAGATGAAATAGTAAATTTATTAGATATTAATTCAGTTTTAGACAAAATTGGTCATATAGGTGATGATAATAGAGCTGGTATAGAAAAAACTTTACATAGAATATCATTAATTAGAAATAGGTTTTCTAAACCAGTAGGATTAACATGCAGAGTTGGTAGGGCAGTATTTGGAAGTATAAAGGTTATAGAAGATTTTATAGGAACTAATAAAAGTATATTAATCATGGGTAAACCAGGTATAGGTAAAACAACTATGCTGAGAGAAATTACAAGATTATTGGCTGATAAAGAAGAAAAAAGAGTTGTTGTTGTAGATACTTCTAATGAAATAGCTGGAGATGGAGATATTCCTCATCCTGCAATCGGTTCAGCTAGAAGAATGCAGGTTAAAAATACTGAATTACAGCATGATGTTATGATAGAAGCTGTAGAAAATCATATGCCAGAAGTAATTGTTATTGATGAAATAAGTACAGAAAAAGCAGCAAATGCATGTAGAACAATTGCAGAAAGAGGAGTTCAACTTATAGCTACAGCTCACGGAAATACCTTAGATAATCTAATAATCAATCCAACTATTAGTGACTTAGTTGGAGGTACCAAATCTGTAACTTTAGGAGATATTGAAGCAAGAAGAAGAAAAAGTCATAAAACTGTCCTTGAAAGGCAGCATGAGCCAACTTTTGATATAGTTGTAGAAATAATTGGAAGAAATGAAGTTGCAGTACATTTTGACGTCGCACTAGCTGTAGATAAAAAATTAAGAGGAATATCTTCAGCTTCTGAAGTTAGAAAGTTATCAAATAATATAGTAGAAAAAAATATTGAATTTGATGAAAAAATAACATTATCTCAAACTCCATTTAATCTGAGTAATTTAATTAATACAAAAATCAATGTTCATGATTTAGAAGTAGATACTAAAGAAAAAATAATTCCAAAAAAATTCAGAATATATCCTTTTGGAATACAAAAAGCCAAATTAAAAAATTCATCTAAAACAGTATTTAATAATATAACTATAGTTTCTAGCCCTGAAAAAGCAGAAGTAGTAGTCACAACAAAATCTAATTATTCTAGAGAACCAAAATCTAGAGTACTAGAAACAGCAGAAAAACTAGGGATTCCAATTCATATATTAAGAAAAGGATCTAGCGATCAAATAATCAGATTCTTAGGCAAAATTAAAGAGAAAAGTAAAATAGAAAATCCTAATTTAAATATTGACTCAGAAAGCTCTGATGCATTAAATGAAGTTAAGGTAGCTGTGAAAAAAATTCAACGTGGTGAAAATGAAGTAGAATTAGCTCCAAGAGATGCAAATATAAGGCGTAGACAACATTTCTTCGCAAGTAATCAAGGTATTGGAACTAAATCTATTGGAAAAGAATTAAATAGAAGATTAATTTTAAAAAAAAGAGATTAAATGACCTCAAAAAATAAACCTGAAAAAAATTTAAAACTTTTCAACTTCCCCAAAGATGGAAAGGCATCAAAAAATGTTTTAAATAAAGGTTTACTTATTACATTTGAAGGTGGAGAAGGATCTGGTAAATCTACTCAATGTAAACAATTAGTTAATAAATTAGTTGATGATGGAGTAAATTCTATTCTTATCCATGAACCAGGAAATACTCCAATGGGAGAACAAGTTAGAAAATGGATTAAATCAAAAAATATAAAAAATCCTATTGCTGAAACTTATTTGTTTTGTGCCGCTAGAGCTGAGTTATGTAAATCTGTTATAGAACCTGCATTGGATAAAGGAATAACGGTAATAGTTGATAGATTTATTCATTCTACTATTGCATATCAAGGATATGGGAAGGGAGTTTCTATTGAAACTATTAATAATTTAAATAATATTGCAATTAATGGACTTTCTCCAGACTTAACTATTTTATTAGATATTGATCCAAATCTTTCTACAAACAGAATTAATAAAAATATTAATATTGAGCTTTCAAATTTTTCTGACAAAAAAAATAAATCTAAGCGAGAAAGTTTTGAAGGAAATAAATATGAAAATATGAGCTTAAATTTCCATAATAAAGTTAGAGACGGATATTTAGAAATGGCTAATAATGATAGATCTTCTTGGAGTATAGTTGGTGCTCATCAAACTCAATCTAAAGTAGCTGATTCAATTTGGAAAAGAGTAAAAAGATTAATTGAATCGCACAAAATCAACTAATCTTTGTAGATTTTTTCAACCAATCTTTTATTATATTTTCATCATGATCAAAAGCCAAATTTGGTAATTTATCTAAATTAAAGAAATCCACTTCCAATGTTTCATCTAAAGGTTTTGGAATTCCAGAAATAAGTTTCAAATTCCAAACTAATAAAATAATTGGAGATTCTTTTTTCGAATATACGCCGGAAATCCATTCTGCTTTGACTTTTATAACACATTCTTCCATCAATTCTCTCTCAACAGCATCTTCCACTTTTCAAATCTATTAATAAATCCTGACGGCATACTCCATTTACCATATCCTGGTTCTATACCTCTTTTAACTAAAAGAATTTGATTATCTTTAACTAAAATCCCTATACCTACAACCTTAGGATCGATATAATTTTGATATTCTTTATTAATATAAATTCCTTAATATTACCTATGTATTACATGATAAATATTTAATTATAATATGGCTAGTAAAAATAATGAAAAATATAAAAGCAATTGATTATCTAATTAAATCCGACCCAAATCTAGGAAGATTTATTGATTTTTTCAACAAAAATAATTTTGAATTAAACGATGATTATAAAAAAGAATCTGAGTTTTTATCCTTAGTTAGAATAATAATTGGTCAACAATTAAGTATTAGTGCTGCAAATAGTATATTTTCTAGATTTACAAATAAATATGGAGAAAATATAGAGGTATTAAATATAGAAAATAATTTGTTTGAAGATTTATTATCTTTAGGTCTATCAAAACCAAAAACTAATACAATTTTAGAAGTTTCATACTTAATTAAAAAAAATTCTATGAACTTAAAAAATATCTCCATGTTAGAAGAAAAAGAAGCAAAAGAAATATTATGTTCTATCAAAGGTATAGGACCATGGACCGTTGAAAATTTCTTATTATTCGCAGTAAATAATGATGATATTTGTCCTGCCAATGATCTAGGTATAAAAAAGGGATTAAAAATTATTTATAATTTAAAAGATTTACCAAAGGATGAAGAAGTTTACCAGATTGCTGAAAAGTGGAAGCCTTTTAGATCTATAGCCTCAAGATATATTTGGGAAATTATTGATCAAAAAATTAGCTTTGCCTAATATCTTTTCTACTAAAAATAATAGTTAGCAAAACCAATGTTATACCTGCAATAATGAAAGCAAAATGGACTCCATATAAATCTGCAATAATTCCCATTGGTATAGCCCCGAGTGGTATAAAACCAAAACTCATAGAATAAAAACCCATTACTCGTCCTCTGAATTCAGTTGGAGTTTTTTCTATGATCATTGAAGGGTTCAATGATCTTCTTCCGGCATCACCTATTCCCAAAAAGAAACATAATATTAAAGAAAAAATTAAAAAAGAAGAAAAACCTAATAACAAAATAGATAATCCTGATATTACAGATGTAATTAATATATATTTACCTTTTTTAGTTTTTTGAGGAAGAGAAGCTGCAGTCAAAGTACCTATTAATGCGCCAGCACCAATTGCAGCCAGCATTAATCCTACTTCAAGGGCTCCTCCGTATAATATTTCAGAAGAATATGGAGCGAGAAGAGCTCTTGTAGGCATGGATAATAAAGTAGTTATTAGAGCTATAGCTAATAAGTATTTTATTAATGAATTTTTATAAATAATATCCAAAGCTTCTTTTATTTGAGTAATAACTTTGGAATTACTTTTTTTCTTTAATTCTCCTTTAGGTAACATAGAAGTAGTTATAGAATCAACAATACAAAAAAAAGCAATTAACAAATAAGTTACTCCTGCTCCAAAGTAATGATAAATCATACCTCCTATAGCGGGAGATATCATAGTTGTTAGAGCCATACCGGCAGCATTTAATGAAATAGCATTATTAAGTTGATTTTCATCAACTAACTCTGCAATTATTGATTGTCTGGCAGGCATCATAAATGCCCAAAAAGTACCTTGAAGAAGAGATACAAAAAATAGATGATAAATCGTAATAGTTTCAGTAAAAATAGATATTGCTATAAACAGACATATTAATATAACTCCAAATTGGCCTAGCTGTATTATATTTTTATTATCAAATCGATCAGATATAACTCCTCCGTATAAAGAAAATAGTAACATTGGAGGAGCAAATCCAACACCTATTAGAGTAACTGCAAATGATGAGGAAGTTAGATCCCAACCCAGTTGAGCTCTAGCTAGCATTTGAATATTCATTCCTCCAATCATAGTAATCATTCCAAAAACAAGAAATCTGAAATTTTTATTTTTTAGAGATTCGAAAGTATTAATCAAAGAGAAAGCCTATTTGCAATATATTATGTTATATTTAACAAGCTTATACATTTAACTAGACTTATTTTAATAATACGATATAAAAAATGGAATCTTTTTTTCAATTTGGTGCTTTATTAAGTGCCATGACATGGGCTTTATCTGGGTCTATACTAAAAACCATAAAATTAAATAAAATATTTAGTTTTCCTTTTTTTGAGTCTATAGTTTCACTAGTAATAATTGGTACTCTAATTTTGATATTAAGAGACTGGAATTCGATTTTAAA
This sequence comes from Dehalococcoidales bacterium, assembly GCA_009937255.1. Taxonomy (GTDB): domain Bacteria; phylum Chloroflexota; class Dehalococcoidia; order Lucifugimonadales; family Lucifugimonadaceae; genus TMED-70. The sequence continues at coordinate 25,981 of JAACCT010000005.1, read as the reverse complement.
TGAAAATCTAAATACTATAAAATTATTTCTTATTGCATCAGTTGTTAGTTGTATAGGATCTGTATTCTATATAGTTTCAATTCAAAGAACTTCTATTAGCATAGTTTTTACAATTTGTGCCAGTAGTAATGTATTGATGACATTAATTCTAGATTATATTTTTAATTCTGTTAGACATTCAAATATGGTTTTAATTGGATGTTTATTAATTCTTTCAAGTATATTAATGATAAATATAAAAAATTTCAAATCAAAAGAATTGAACTTGATCATTGGTATTTTGGGTGGAGTAATGGCAGGATCTTTATGGGGGTTTGCGGTATATTTTAACGACAAAGCTTTAATTGAAGGATCTGTATTAAGTGGTTCTTTAATAAGGGCAGTTGTAGGAATTAGTACATTATTTTTAGCAAGTCTTATTTTTTCTCAAAAAATAGAATTTATAAATAATTCTATACATCAATCTAAAATCATTATTGCTGGGGCTTTAATAACATTTTCAAGTTTAATTTGGTTTGTGTCTTTAGAGAATACGTCAGGTTCATTAACAGCTATGTTTGGTAGCACAGCTCCAATATTTGCTATTATACTTGGATATCTTTTTTTAAAAGAAAGATTATTTAGAAATGAAGTTATAGGTATAGGTTTAGCATTTATAGGAATAATAATTATTATTATATTTAAAAATTAATTACACTTAGTCAATCCAACCCAAATTAGAACAAAGGGGGCTATGAACATAATTATACTTATCCATCTACTAAATTTATTCATTTTTAATTATTATAATTTTAGGTATATTACTTAAATACTTAAACAGTTTATCAGTATAGATTATTGGCTGTAGAAGTTTTTAAATACAGAATAAAAAAAAATAATTTATGGATAATAATTATTTTTTCTTAAAAACTTCTTTCATTTGATTAATTCTTCTCTCATTTTCTATTTCTTGGGGAGTCATACCTCTTTTAATGGCCTCATCTAAGACTTCTATCATTTCAGTTGTCATATCTTTATTTTTTTTTGTACCCCATTCAAGATATTGTTCTGATCTAGTTTTGGCTAAACTCAGTATAGTATTTACAGGAGCTAAATAAGAATCAATTTTTGGAATATCTACAGTAGAATTTGGATATATAGCCAATACTCTTCTTATATAACTAAAGAAAATTTCTTTTACTTTTTCACTAGCTCTACCATTAAGAGATAATACATATTTTGACCTTTTACCAATACCAACCTTTTCTAAATAATTAGAATTGGTAAGACTTTTTATTCTATTATCTAAATATATTTTAAATTTACTCATTCTTTTATCTGAGTTTGTCATAAAAGATTTATATTCCATTATCCAAGAATGATTATGAAATTGCGAAGATTCCATCAAAGATTTAACATACCAGAAAATTTCATTCTTATCAAAAGATGCTTCAAATATAGCATTATCAAATCTTAATAAAATAAAGCTATCTAATAATTCTTTTTTAGGTTTTTGAGATTGTGATATATGAGTAGTTAGAGGATTAGAAATTCCTAATAGTTTTTCTACAGCTTTTTTAGGACTTATATCAACATTTTTTAACTTATAATAAGCTTTTAGAGATATCCTAATATTTCTATCTTTAGATTGCATTTATGAACTTTAGATGATTTATATATAAACTATTCTACCACTAATAATAAAATTTATGCACGCAATTTTATTATATTTACCTCATTGTATTAAATAAAAATAGCGGGAAATTTAAGCCCGCTATTTTTATTCTCTTAAACTATAAAGTAACTAATTATTTTTCATTCATTAAAGTTAGGCCTCTAGATACTGACCAAATGACTATTAATATAAATGCAATACCAGAAACTTGACTTCCAGCTTCAACGCTTACAACTGAATTGATAATTATATTTGACACAATTAATATCAAACCTATAACAATTGCATGTAAACCTAAAGGAATAAAAGATAAAGCACCTTTAGCATCACTTCCTCTATAAGCCATTCCTATGAATAGCCATCCAATACCTGCTAATAATCCACCAATGGTACTAGATCCAACACTTGATGCTTGTGTAAAACCTGCAGCAATACCTATTGTTCCTGCACTTGCTGTGTCACCACCACCCATCGCTGCTACAAATTTATCGCCCATTTCTACTAGAGCTATACTACTTCCAATACCTGAAATCCATATTACTATTCCTCCAACTACACAAATAATTCCTAGAGTCTCACTTGTACCAGATGCAGTACCTCTAGTACTTAACAATCCAGCTGCATGTACAACTAATCCAACCGCAATTAATATTGCAGTTATAGAAATAATTGTTCCACCGTCAGAACTATTCATTAAAATAGTCGTTATATCGTCGCTCTTGGTATCTAGCCCTATTGTGACTTGCCACAATATATAACCTATAAATGCCGCTACTATACCAAGTGCAAGAGTTATTCCAGTTCCTTTTGAATTCATACGTCCCTCTCAAAATAATATTTTTAATTATTATAGACTATATATTTTCCCATTATTTAATTTTCATATATAAATCTACAAAGTACGAAAGAATTGGAGTAATTATTGAAATATATGATGTCATATTTAGTAGTTAAATAGTTATAGCAACAAATTAATAAAAAAACTCCCTATTAATTCATAATAGAGAGAATTCTATATGTAGCCACCATCTTAGCGAGCAGAATGTGATTCTGTTTTAGATGCTAGCTACTCTTTAATTAAAACAGAACGCTAGAAACAATGTAATAATCTAAATTACTGATTTTCTCAACTTTACAGGAACAATGAATATTTTAATTGATATCACTAAATAAAATATAAAAAGAAATTAATATAGTTATGGGGATATATAAAAGAATTGAACTTAGAAAATAATGGTGGGCCCGGGATGACTCGAACATCCGACCTCTACTTTATCAGAGTAGCGCTCTAACCAACTGAGCTACGGGCCCAAATAAAAATTATAAATAAATATACAGATGTAATTTTATATGAAGAAAATATTTTTATTGTAAAAAAAAATATTATTATAAAGAATTTTAATTGAATTAGAGTTCAGTTTTCACTTTGAAAACTGAACAGTGAATGAAAAACCGTCAAAATTTGTTCAGTTTGTACTTAAAGTACTTATAACATTAGTGCATTTTTATAAGTATTCAAAAAGTTTATTACGAGCCCCTTCTACATTTAAAGAATCTCGCTCAAGTAACAAAAATTTTCAATACATACACTAACCGACCATAATAACAACCTAATTAAAGGTTTTATTTATCCTTAGAAAGGAGGTGATCCAGCCGCACCTTCCGGTACAGCTACCTTGTTACGACTTCATCCCAGTCATCAGTCCCACTCTCGGCGTCTGCCTCCCAAAGGGTTAGCGCAACGACTTCAAGTGTTACCAACTTCCATGATGTGACGGGCGGTGTGTACAAGGACCGGGAACGTATTCAACGCAGTGTGCTGACCTGCGTTTACTAGCAACTCCACGTTCATGCAGGCGAATTTCAGCCTGCAATCCCAACTGAGACAAGTTTTATCGGATTAGCTCCCCCTCGCGGGTTGGCGACCGTCTGTACTTGCCATTGTAGCGTGTGTGTAGCCCAGGGTGTAAGAGCCATGATGATTTGACGTCATCCCCACCTTCCTCCCTTTTAAGGGCAGTATCGTTAGAGAGTGCAACTAACAAAGAGGGTTGCGCTCGTTGCGGGACTTAACCCAACACCTCACGGCACGAGCTGACGACAACCATGCAACACCTGTGTAAGCTCCCTTGCGGGTCCATCCCCTTTCGGTTCAGTACTACTTACATGTCAAACCCTGGTAAGGTTCTTCGCTTACCATCGAATTAAACCACACGCTCCGCTGCTTGTGCGGTCCCCCGTCAATTCCTTTGAGTTTTAGCCTTGCGGCCGTACTACTCAGGCGGATTGCTTAACGCGTTAACTTCGGCTCACGAGGGGTCGATGCCCCGAAAACCTAGCAATCATCGTTTACAGCGTGGACTACCCGGGTATCTAATCCGGTTCGCTCCCCACGCTTTCGTCCCTTAGCGTCAGAACTGTCCCAGTAAGTCGCTTTCGCCACTGGTGTTCCTCCAGATATCTACGCATTTCACCACTACACCTGGAATTCCACTTACCTCTAACAGTCTCGAGTCTAACAGTATCTCACAACATCTCCAAGTTGAGCTTGAAGCTTTCATATGAGACTTGTTAAACCGCCTACGGACCCTTTACGCCCAGTGATTCCGGACAACGTTCGCAACCTACGTATTACCGCGGCTGCTGGCACGTAGTTAGCCGTTGCTTATTCATTAGGTACCTTCCTTGCTATTCCCTAATAAAAGAAGTTTACGACCCTAGGGCCTTCATCCTTCACGCGGTGTCGCTGCATCAGACTTTCGTCCATTGTGCAATATTCTTAGCTGCTGCCTCCCGTAGGAGTGGGGGCCGTGTCTCAGTCCCCCTCTGGCTGGTCGTGCTCTCACACCAGCTACCCGTCTTAGGCTTGGTGGGCCATTACCCCGCCAACAACCTGATAGGACGCAAGCCCATCCAAGAGCGATAAATCTTTCATTTATAAAAATTATTAATAAATCGTATGCGGTATTAGCACAGATTTCTCTGTGTTATTCCCCACTCTAGGGTAAGTTACTTACGCGTTACTCAGCCGTCTGCCACTGAATATATGCTTTCCGAAGAAAGCGATTCCGTTCGACTTGCATGCCTTAGACACACCGCCAACGTTCGTCCTGAGCCAGGATCAAACTCTTCAAAAAAAACGGTTTTTCATTCACTGTTCAATTTTCAAAGTGCGATATCATTATTAATCTGAAGAGATTAAAATAACTTTAGACAAAAAATGATAACAAAGGCTTAGTCAAATAACAATAATAAAAATAAAATATTAGAATTGTTGTAAAAATAAGCCGTAATTAACATTGTAGCAAACTTTTAGGAGGAAAAACCATGGTAAAAATAAATCCTGGAGAACCTTACTCAAGAATTTCATCAGAAGAAGCCTATGAAATGCAAAGTAATGGTGATTCATTAGTTATTGATGTAAGAAATGAAGATGAATATGAAGGCGGGCATGTTAAAGATGCAAAATGGATTCCAGTGGATGAAATCGTACAAAGAGTTGATGAATTACCAAAATCAGGTAACTTATTATTTATTTGTGCGGTTGGCGCTAGAAGTGGATTAGCTGCTGAATATGCAAGTTCATTGGGAATAGAATCAGAAAGATTATTTAATATTGAAGATGGGACTCCTACTTGGATAAATAAAGGATTACCATCATCGATTGGAAAAAATAAATGAGCTCTATAGATCCAAATGTCTATGTGGTTGGATCAATTGCATATGACGATCTAGAAACACCATCAGGTACAAGAGATAGTTTATTAGGAGGATCAGCTGTATATTTTTCAATAGCTGGTTCAATATTCTCTAAAATGGGAATGATTGGAACTGTAGGATATGACTTTAGAGACAAAGATATTTCACTACTAAATCAAAAAAAAATTGATACATCAAAGATTGAAAAGAAAAAAGATGGATCTACTTTTAGATGGAAGGGGAATTATTCCAAAGACTTTGAAGATCCAATAACTATTTCAACCAGTTTAGGTGTTTTCGAAGAATTTTCTCCAAAAATAGATAAAGAGGTAGAAAATTCAAGTTTTATTTTTTTAGCTAATATATCTCCAGATATTCAGCGAAACATCGCAACTAATTTAACTAATAGCAATAAAATTGTTGGCCTTGATACTATGAATCATTGGATTATAGAGATGAAACAATCATTGTTAGAAGTTATGAAAAATGTTGATATTTTTTTTATCAACAAAGGTGAAGCATTATTACTTTCAAACAAAAAAAGTATTGAAGAATCAGCTAAATATATCATTGAGAATGGCCCAAAATTATGTATCATTAAAGACGGTAAGAATGGTTCATATTTATATTCGATTAAAGGGGAAGAGTTTTATTGCCCCACATACGATATTGATAAAGTAGTTGATCCTACCGGAGCGGGAGATTCTTTTGCGGGTGGTTTTTTTGGATATATTTCAAAAATAGAAAGACCTGCACTAGAGGATTTTAAAAATGCAATGCTCTATGGTTCAGCAATAGCATCATTTACAATTGAAGGTTTTGGGACTGAAAGTTTATTTAATATGAATTTTCAAAGTTTAAATGAACGGTTTGAAAAAATAAAATCAAAAAAAGATTTGAGGGAAAAATGAAATATGACATCAAAGATATTAATTTAGCAAGTCAAGGAAAGAAAAAAGCTGAATGGGCTGCTAGAGAAATGCCTGTTTTAGCATTAATTAAAGATAGGTTCGAAAAAGAAAAACCTCTTGAAGGAACAAAAATTTCTGGATGTTTGCATGTAACATCAGAAACTGCTAACCTTGCTCTAACCTTAAAAGCAGCAGGTGCTGATTTTACTCTATGCGCTTCTAACCCATTATCTACCCAAGATGATATAGCAGCATATTTAGTCTCTGAAGGAATACCAGTTTATGCAATAAATGGAGAGGATAACGACTCTTACTATAGTCATATTAATGCTGTAGTAGAAGAAAAGCCTAATATAACTATTGATGATGGAGCTGATTTAGTAGCATTTCTTCACCAAGATAAACCAGAATTAATGTCTGAAATTATCGGAGGAATGGAAGAAACTACAACTGGTGTAATAAGATTAAAAGCTCTAGCAAATGAAAAAAAACTAAAATACCCTATTATTGCAGCAAATGATTCACAAACAAAACATATGTTTGATAACAGATATGGAACAGGACAAAGTACCCTTGATGGAATAATAAGGGCTACAAATATGCTAATATCAGGAAAAACTTTTGTGATAATTGGATATGGCTGGTGTGGTAGAGGCTTAGCTTCAAGAGCAAAAGGAATGGGTGCACAGACAATTGTGTGTGAAGTTGATCCAGTAAAAGCATTAGAAGCAGTTATGGACGGTCATCAAGTAATGAAAATTGAAGAGGCAGCAAAAGAAGGAGATATTTTCGTAACTCTTACAGGTGGTCTACATGCAATTGGCAAAAATCATATGGAGAGTATGAAAGATGGAGCTATAGTAGCTAATTCTGGGCACTTCAACGTTGAGATAGATTTGGAATCTTTAGAAGAAATGGCCGAAACAAAAAGTAAACTAAGACCATTTGTTGATGAATACGCACTAGAAAACGGAAAAAAAATCTGTGTTTTAGGCGAAGGAAGATTGATAAATTTAGCTGCAGCTGAAGGGCATCCTCCATCTGTTATGGATATGAGTTTTGCAAACCAAGCATTAGGATGTGAATTCTTAAAGAAAAATTCCTTAGAATTAGGAGTTCATGTACTATCTAAAGAAATAGATAATCAAATTGCTTCTTTAAAACTAGAGGCAATGAAAATGAATTATGATAGTTTGACTGCTGAGCAGGAAAAATACTTAAACTCTTGGAATATGGGAACATAAATATGAATAATAATTATCTTTTTACATCTGAATCTGTATCAGAAGGTCACCCTGATAAAATGTGTGATCAAATATCTGACACAGTCTTAGATGAATGTTTAAAGCAAGATAAGCTAAGTAGAGTAGCCTGTGAAACTGCTGTTGGAACAGGTTTTGCTATGGTATTTGGAGAAATTACTACTAATGCAAAAATTGATTATGAAAGTATTATAAAAAAAACTATTGCTGACATTGGTTATACCAAAGAAGAATATGGCTATACTCCTGAAAATATAAAAATTTTGAATTATCTTGGTAAACAATCTCAAGATATCAAACAAGGTGTTGATGTTTCACTTGAAAATAGAGACTCAAATTCAGAAACTGCATCTAATCAAGAAGGAGCAGGCGATCAAGGAATGATGTTTGGTTATGCTTGTGACGAAACAGACGAAAAAATGCCATTAGCAATAACTTTAGCTCATAATTTGTTAAAAGAATTAAGAGATATAAGAAAATCTAATAAATTAGACTATCTTAGACCCGACTCTAAAAGTCAAGTTACATTAGAGTATGATGAAAATCACAAGATAGTCAGAGTAGATACTGTTCTTATTTCAACCCAACATGACCCAGGTGTAAGTAACGAACAGATGAAAGCTGATCTATACAAAAATGTGATTCAAAGTGTTATTCCTTCAAACTTGTTAGATGAAAATACTAATATTTATGTTAATCCCTCCGGTAGGTTTGTTATTGGAGGTCCTGTTGGTGACGCAGGATTAACTGGAAGAAAAATAATTGTAGATACTTATGGTGGAGCAGCTAAACATGGTGGAGGAGCATTTTCAGGAAAAGACCCTACTAAAGTTGATAGATCTGCTGCATATGCTTCTAGGCAAATTGCAAAAAATATAGTCGAAACTAAAATAGCTTCACAAGCTGAAGTTCAGTTATCATATGCAATAGGAAAAGCTGAACCAGTTTCAATCATGATAAACACTTTTGGAACTGGAAAAATCAACGATTCACTAATTGAAAAAGCTGTAGGAAAAGTTTTTGACTTAAGACCATCAGCTATCATATCAAGGCTAGGGTTAAGAAATCCTATTTTTAAACAAACTTCAACATATGGACATTTTGGAAGATCAGATTTAGATCTACCTTGGGAAAATGTAAATTATGCCAAAGAGCTTGAAAGCTTATTTTAGTTTATAAATCATTTTAGATGAAAAATATAATAAAATTTGGAACTGACGGTTGGAGAGCAACTCCAAAAACTGGACTTTCTCCTGAAAATATAATGATATGTGCTCAGTCATTTTCAGATTATATTAACTCAAAATACCCTGATAAAAAAACAATTCTAGTTGGATATGATACCAGGCAAGATTCATTAAAATTTGCTCTAATTTCAGCTAAAATATTAATATCAAATAATATAGAAGTCAAAGTTACTCTCAATCCTACAGCAACACCTGTCTGTAGCCACTATATAAAAAATTCTTCAATTATAGGTGGAGTGATAATAACTGCTTCACATAATTCAAAAGAATGGAACGGTTTTAAAGTTAGGTCAGAAAATGGTACAGGGTTTAATAATTATGAAATAGAAAAAATTGAAGAGAGAGTAAGATTCTATGAAAAAAGTAATACATCTATAAAATATAACTCACAAACTAATATAGATTATTTAGATATTAATAATGAATATATTAATTCTATTAAACGAATTATTGATATTCAAAAAATAATAAATTCAGATATTAACATTTCAGCTGATTACATGCATGGAGCTTCATCTGGATTATTAGAAAAAATATTAGAAGGAAAAAAAATTAATAATATTAGAAAAAAATATGATCCAGAATTCCCAGGTATGATTCAGCCAGAACCTATAGAAAAAAATCTAGGAATATTAATAAAAGATATAAAGAATAATAAAAGATCCATAGGAATTGCTTTTGATGGAGATGGTGACAGACTCGGAATAATTGATGAAAAAGGAAGTATTCAAACAGCATCGGAAGTTTTTGCAATATTAAGTAACCATATTCTCTATAAAAACAAAGGTAAATCAATAGCAACTACCATTTCTATGTCATCAATAATAGATGATGTGTGTAAAGAATATAAATCAAAACTTATTCGTACAAAAGTAGGATTCAAATATTTAGCACCTCTTTTAGAAAATAATGAAGTAATTTTTGCAGGTGAAGAAAGTGGTGGATATTCTTTATCTAATCATGTTGCTGACAAAGATGGGGTTCTATCAGCATTATTATACCTAGAATGTATGGTTTTAAATAAAAATTCTCCTAAAATTCTATTAGATAAAATTTATCAAAAACATAATAAAAGATTTTTCAATAGAATTGATATTAATTTTTCACTATCAAATAAAATATCAATAGAAGAAAAAATAAAAAATATGGAAGTCTTTTTTTCTAATTACTCAAAAATTATTAAAATTGATAAAAGTGATGGGAAAAAACTTTTCTTTGATAATGGTTCTTGGATATTAACTAGATTATCGGGTACAGAACCTCTGATTAGAATATATAACGAAGCAAAGTCTAAAGACGAATTAGAAAAAATAAATAATTTAAGTCAAAAGTTTTTTCATGATTATTCATAATATTAATTTTATAAAAATAAAAATTATTATTATTTCAACGTTTAGTAAGTCTATGTTTCAGTATAATAAATAGATAATCCTCAATATGCCGGGGTGGCGGAATGGTAGACGCGCCAGACTTCAAATCTGTTGTCCCAAAAGGACGTGGGAGTTCGAGTCTCCCCCTCGGCACCATATGATTTATTTTAAATATTAAAAAATTAGCTCTATAAATTCTTAAAAATAGCTATTATTTACAGTAAAACATCATAATTTTATTTATCATTTAGTTTTAAATAAGATGTACTGGTTGGAGGAATTGTTGAAAGATAAAAAAGATAAATCATTGGTAGTAATACAACTTTCTGGTGGTAATGATGCTATGAATACCATCGTTCCTTACAATAATGGTATTTACCATGATTCTAGATCTGCAATACATCTTACTGAAAAAGAAATTTTAGATATAGATGGTTCTTTAGGATTTCATCCTGAAATGGGGGCTATTAAAAATTTATGGGATCAAAATAAGGTTGCAGTAATTAATGGCATTGGATACCCTGTACCAAATCGATCACACTTTCGTTCAATGGACATATGGCATACAGCTGAATCAGAAAGTATAGCTCCTGATGGATGGTTAGGAAGAACTATTAGAGAAATTGATCCAAGTCATAATAATGTTGTAACTGCAGTTAATTTTGGTAGAGGTTTGCCAAGAGCTTTAGTTTGTAAAGATGTTCCAGTTGCTTCAGTAGGAGATTTAGAAACATATGGATTAATGCCTGATATTAAAGGGAAATCACAAAGACACGATGCGTTAAGTTATTTTTCTAGAATGTATGGTCCAAATCAAGGACGTGATGCAATTTTAGAAGCACTTGGAGAAAATGGTGTAAGTGCAATGAACGGAGCTGATATTTTAAGTGGAGCTAACTCGAAATATTCATCATCTATTGAATATGCAGATAACCCTATTTCTAATAACTTAAAAGATATTGCCAAAGTAATTTTTGCTGATGTCGGAACAAAAATTTATTATGCTCAGCATGGAAGTTTTGATACACATGCAGGAGAATTATTTAATCATGCAAAACTTTGGAAAGATCTTTCTGATGCATTAGGTGATTTTTATGAAGATTTAAAAGAACATGATAAAGAAGATGATGTTACTGTTTTACTTTTTTCTGAATTTGGTAGAAGAATTGAAGATAACGGATCAGGAACGGATCATGGTTCAGGAGGAGTTGCCTTTGTTTTAGGGGGATCTGTTAATGGTGGATTCTATGGAGAGCAGCCTTCTTTAGAACTTTCTGAACAAATAGAAGGAGATATGAAATATAATAATGACTTCAGATCTACTTATGCAACCCTATTAGATAACTGGATGGGTATAGATTCAGTCCCAATACTAGGAAAAAACTACGAGAAATTTAATTTTATAAAAAAAGGAACATAATATATGTCAAATAAAGATGTAATGCTTATGGCTCATTTAATGAGAAGAGTAGGATTTGGTTCTAGCAAGGATGAATTAGAAAAATATGTAAAAAATGGTTACGATAATCAAGTAGATCTTATTATAGATTCAGAACCTAATTATGAGATTTCAAAGCATTTGATAAATAGATATCAACCAGATTATGGATCACCTATGGGAAATACATCTAATGGTGCATCTTGGCTTTATAAGATGATTTGGAGTGACTCTCCATTTAAGGAAAAAATTTCTCTTTTTTGGCATGGTATTTTTGCTACAGGATACGCTAAATTAGCTAATGGAATTGTACTGCACGACCAAATAAAAATGTTCTCAAAATTTGGGCTAGGTAATTATAGAGATTTACTTATTCAATTATCTAAAGATCCTGCAATGATCATTTGGCTTGATAATTGTGAAAGTCATAAGGGAGCAGTAAACGAAAATTATGGAAGAGAATTACTAGAATTATTTTCTATGGGAACAGGTAATTATACTGAGAAAGATATTAAGGAAGCATCAAGAGCTTTTACAGGATGGACTATTGCAAATAAAGACTATATGACTACAAAATCACAAAGAGATTCTGTTTGGCCATATGGTAGATTAGCAATGCATTTTGAGTATAAAGAAGATGATCATGATGGAGATGAAAAAATATTCCTAGGAGAAAAAGGGTTTTTCAATGGTGAAGACATAATTGATATCATATGTAAACAAAAAGCAACGGCAAAATTTATATCAAGGCATATGTATAGCTTTTTTGTAGAGGATGAGCCTCCGGTGCCTGAATGGCCTTATAAAGAACCAAATAATCCTCAAGCTATAGAGTTATTATCTGAAGTATATTTTGACACAGGATATAACATTAAAGAAATGTTGAGATTTTTGTTTAAATCTGAATTTTTTAAATCTGAGAAAGTATGGAATAAAAGGGTCAAGAGTCCAATAGAGTTAGTCGCTGGTACATTACGTATAACTAAAGAATTTGAAAGACCAGACAAACAACAATCTTCAGCTAATTCACATACTTCTTTTATGGGTCAACATGCAATGAATCCTCCATCTGTTGAAGGATGGCACTGGGGTACAGAGTGGTTAGACTCAGGAACTGTAGTTGAAAGAGTTAATTTTTCTTCTTCAAAATTAGGAAATGTTAATAATTCTGGTATAAGAAAAATAATAGATAATGTTAAATCAAATATTTCAAATCAAGATTCTACTGATTTTTTGATAGAAAATATTTTAGAAGAATTAGGTTCAATTATTATTTCAAAAACAACTAAAGATACTCTTAAAGATTTTATTGATTCAAAAATTAATTCTTTAGAATCATTAAATGATGAGAACATGTCAGAATTATTACAATTAATAGGTGCAATGCCTGAGTTTCAGAGAGCATAATATGACCACTTCATTTGAAATTAAAACAAAAAAAACAATGGGACTAGCTGCCATGCAAGGTAGAGGTTTCTATTATCCTTTTGATTTAGCTTTTGACAGTAATGATAGGATATATGTTCTGGGTAGAGGTCATGATTATGATCCTAGAGGAGCAAGGATTACTGTGATGGACATGGAAGAAGAATATTATGGAACTTTTGCTTCTTTTGGAGATAAAGACGGACAATTTATATGGCCATCTTCGATTGCAATTAGTAATAAAGATAAAATTTATGTCTCTGATGAATACTTAAATAAAATAACAATAATGAGTACTGAGGGTGATTTGATTTCTTCTTTTGGAAAATTCGGAAATTCTGAAGGTGAATTTGATGGCCCCAATGGTTTGGTTTTTGATGATAATAACCAATTATACGTAGTTGATCATAAAAATGGGAGGATTCAAGTATTTGATGAAGATGGAAATTATATTCGTCAATTTTCCTCTGAGGGAGAATCAGAAGGTAAATTAAATTTACCTTGGGGAATAACTCATCATTCAGATGATAGTTTATATATTTCTGATTGGGGTAATCATAGAATACAAGAATTTTCAACAAGTGGTGAATTTATCAGGACCATAGGAGCAAAGGGAAATAACGAGAAAAATCTTCTTCATCCATCGTCTTGTGCTATTGATGATTTAGGTTATATATATATTTCTGATTGGGGTAATCATAAATTAAAGGTTTTTGATAATAAAGGAAATTTTTTGTGCTCTAACAGAGGAGAAGCAACTTTATCTAAATGGGCTCAAGATTTTTTAGATACTAATGTACAAGAAAAAGAAGCTAGATTAAAAGCGAATCTAGTTTTTGAATTAGAAAGCTTTGAAGATGATCCTTTTACTGAATCTTCACATGTAGAAAAGCTTTTTTGGTGTCCCACTTCCCTGTCTTTTCATAAAGAAAAATTACTCATTGTTGATAGTAGTAGGCACAGGATTCAAGTCTTTAATAAAGTTCAAAAAATATAAATTCTAAATATTTATTAAGAAAAGTCTTCAGTTATTTTTATTTTTTTATTCTTTGTGTGAAATGTTAATATTTTTTGAGTATAAACATCACTGGTAGTATCAATATCAGAACAAGCTAGAATAATTAAGAATTAAATCAGGATCAATAAAAATTTTATATAACATTTTAGATAAATTTTTTCTAATTTTTGGAGGCGACGATGGGATTCGAACCCATGAATGGAGGTTTTGCAAACCACTGCGTTAGCCACTTCGCCACGTCGCCAAAAAAAGTATAACTTAAATTATTTTATCAAAAAAAATTAAAATAATGGTGCCGAGGGGGAGAGTCGAACTCCCACGTCCGTAAGGACACTACGCCCTCAACGTAGCCTGTCTACCATTTCAGCACCCCGGCATTATGGCAGGAGCGGGAGGAGTCGAACCCCCGACCTCTGGTTTTGGAGACCAGCGCTCTAGCCAACTGAGCTACGCTCCTAACTTATATGAAATTTAATTCTATCAAAATAATATTATTACACGACAATAAAGTTATCTATTAAAGTATGTATAAAAAATAATTATTAATAATTATTTAGAAACCTACAGGCATACTAAAAAAAATATACCTGTAGATTATCAACTAAATAGCTTTATTCCCTGTCTCACCAGTTCTGACTCGTATTACTTCAGTTATTTCAGAAATGAAAATTTTTCCATCTCCTATATCTCCAGATTCACTCGTTTTAGCAGAAGATATTATTGAGTCAATTACTTTTTGTTGTTTTGACTTCTCCGTCACAGTAGTAATTAAAACTTTAGGTAAAGAAACTCTATTTGCTGTAGAACTTCCTCTTCCTGTAAATACTTCAACTCCTTCTTGAGTTCCTCTTCCACTAACATTGCTATAAGTAAAACCTGTACATCCAGCTTCAGACATAGCATCCAAAACAAGATTTACTCTTTCTGGTCGAATTACTGCATCTATTCTTATCATTTTTTACTTCCTTTTTTAAGATTATAAAAATTTAATTTGCTCCATCATCAATTGTTGCCTGTTCTCCATGTTCAGCTAGATCAAGACCTTGATTTTCAGATGATTCTGAAACTCTTAAACCCAAGCCTGGTATTTTATCTAAAACAAATAAAATAATAAAAGAAACAACAAAAGAATAAATTAATGTTCCACCTGCTGTATAAATCTGAATCCAAACTTGTGATGCACTACCTTCAACCAAACCTTTAACTCCAGCAATACTTTCAATAGCAAAGATTCCTGTAGCTATACAACCCCATAAACCACCAACACCATGAACAGCAAAAACATCTAATGCATCATCCATTTTAGTTTTGTGTAGAAGTTCAACTGCAAAATAACAAATTAAGCCAGCCCCAAATCCTATTGCTAAAGCTCCTAAGGCATTAACAGCTCCAGCTGCAGGAGTTATTGCAACTAACCCAGCTACAGCTCCTGTTGCAACTCCTACTCCACTTATTTTTCCAGTACTACATAAACCAACTAATCCCCACACAGTTGCTGCAGTTGCGGCAGCGATTTGTGTTACAAGCATTGCATTTATAGCATAGCTGTCTGCAGCTAATGCTGATCCTCCATTAAATCCAAACCATCCAAACCATAGTATCGATGCTCCAAGAAGAACATAGGGTACATTATTAGGCTGAAGTCCAGGATTTCTTCTTTTACCTACTAAAAGAGCTGCTGCTATAGCTGCAGCACCTGCATTAATATGAATAACAGTTCCTCCAGCAAAATCTAGGGCACCAGCACCATCAGCTCCTATCCATCCTCCACCCCATACCCAATGAGCAACTGGAGCATAAACTAAAGTAACCCAAATTACTGTAAAGATTAAATATGTTGTAAACTTAAATCTCTCAACAAAGGCTCCTGTTATTAGAGCTGGAGTAATAATGGCAAACATCATTTGAAATAATACATCATATAAAGGAGTAATCGCCTCACCTTCTGATGCAAATGTATTTATTCCAACTAATCCTAATAAAGAAAAATCTCCTATAAAATTAGGTATTAATTCTCCGTTTCCGTAAGCAAGACTATAACCCCATAAAGTCCAAACTATTGTTACTACTCCTATAGTTAGAAAACTAAGCATAATTGTGTTTACTAAACTCTTAGCTCTTACTAATCCTCCATAGAAAAAAGCTAAGCCTGGAGTCATAAAAAATACTAGAGCTGACGCAGTCAGCATCCAAGCGGTATGTCCAGAATCCATAAATCCCTCCTTTTAAGTAATGTTTAATATTATTTCCTTAAACTAAGAGGTTTATATTTTTTTTCTGTTACATCTATGTGTCATTTGTTAAATAAATGTGTCAAATATGTAACAAATTTTTATATTTATAGTAACTTACCGTAACTTTTAATCCAAAATATGAACAATAAAGGCAAAAAAAGCAATAGATTGTTAGAAGTGCACGAATTAGGATCTGAAATTTTTACTTCAATTACAGCATTTTCTCTAGATTTATATGGCCCTGCACCAATAGTGTCTCTCCAATTTGAATCTAAAGTACTAAGTTCAAATCCATAACTATCCAATAAAGCTTCATCTATAGTCATTCCTTGAGATAAATTATTTAATAAAATATACATTTTTTCCTGACCATAATTATCTATCATGTATCTGACTACACTTCTTGATTGACCGTAAGAAACAAGTGTTAATTTAGGATCTCCAGGAAACGTTCGTAATTGGCTTAAAGGTTTTAATTGGTTAGTACCAATACCCCATTCTAAATATAAATCATAGCTTACAGTTTTATCTCTATTCGCATATTCAGCTAGACCTTCATTCAACCATAATGGTAAGTTTATAGATCCATCAGTAGCTCTTCCTACTAAAATATGCATTATCTCATGAGTAGATGTTCCAATATCACTTCTTCCTGCCAAAACTAAAACTACACTTGATTCATCAAAGGCTTGTCCTGCAGTGATAAGTTCTCTATCTGAAGTTTTAGATTTAGATCTTACAGCTTCTATCATTTCAGCATAATTATTATATAAAGTAAGAGCTATCTTATCTTCTGTTTTTCCTACAATAGCTTCCATATCTTTTATTAAAAATTCACACTCTTCAAGTAAAGTTTTTGCTCTACTCTTAGAATATCTATAGTAAATAGTAATATATTCCCCTTCTATAGAATCCCAATCATCAAATCTCGTATCTAGCATTATAAATTCATTGTTTTCAGATGAAAATTGAGAACCATCTTCAAAATAAACAATTATATTCCAGGTAATAGTAGAGCCTGGAGGGATATAACCATTAGTAGTATTTATTCTAAAATCCATAACTCCTGAAACTTTATTATCATTAGTTTCAAAATCCATATATCCATATTGCAATGTTTTTCTATCTCCAGTTTTAAAATTAACTTTAATATCATCAATTTTCTTTTTGGTTGTACCTGTAAATAAAAAAGAGATTTTTTCAGGAAAATCGATTAAATGGTCTATAGTTTCAATTTTAAAACTATCATTAGTTTCCGCATTTAAAACGAAACTATTTTGGGAAAAGAATATAAAGAAAGCTAAAATAAAAAGGCTAAACTTTCGCATTTTTCAAACCTACAATAAGTCTCCATATTGAACCAGTAAATGTACCAAATGCCAAAATATATAGTGCAATAATAGGTTGTGAAATAAGTAAAAAAATTATTAGGATAATAGATCTTTCAACTCTAGTAAAAAAACCTGCTCTATTTTCTATTTGAAGGCTTTCGCTTTTAGCTCTAATATAACTAATCAATTGAGAACATAGTAAAGAAACTACACATAAAAACACAGCTGTCTTATCAAGAGAATTAAACAAGTAATATCCTAATAATCCAATAAATATTGTTGCTTCTCCATATCTATCAATCACTGAATCTAATAGATTCCCAAATACTGATTCATTTTTAGAAAGCCTAGCCATTGCACCATCAATAGAGTCTAATATAGTACCAAAAGCTACAATTATTCCACCTATAAAAAATTCTCCATTATAAATAAACAAAGATCCGAATATAGTAATAAATAAACCCAACATCGTAATTGTATTAGGAGTAAATCCTAATTTAATTAAAATCTTTGATATAGGGTTTTCATACAAATCTCTTGTATAAGTTCTAATTATTGTTCTTATTTTTTCCAATATTTTTTAATAATAAATTGTTGTATATATTTATTATTTCAGAAACTAATTTTTCCCAAGAGTAATTTTGAACATTTTTTAAACCATTTTTGATATTTTCGTCTGTTGAAAGTTCATTAGAAAGGATTTTTTTAATTAAAATGCCTAATTCTTCATGAGAATTTGAATTGTAAACAAACCCATAATTATTTTTTTCTAATAAATATTTATAGCTTTCTATTGATGATGCAATTAAGACTGATCCTGCAGCCATTGCTTCTAACAAAATAATACCAAAAGATTCATTAGCAATGGAAGGAGCACAAACTAAATCAACATTTTTATAATAATCAGGGAGTTTATCTTGAGAGATATTACCTAAAAACACTATATCATTATCAAAATTTGGAGGAAGAAAATATTTTTTTAATTTATTTTTATTTCCGGGGCCTGCAACAATTAAATTCAGATCAACAAAAAACTTTTTAAGATTGAGAAAACTTTTCAAAAGAATTTTGAATCCTTTTCTTTCCTCATCAAATCTACCTACAAATAGTATTTTTTTAGAGTTATTATCAAGTTCTTTTGGAATATTAGTTGATTTAGAAAAATTATTAATATTTATTCCATTAGGAATTATTATTGAATCAAAAGAAAAATATTTTTTTATGTAAAGTTCAGAAAATTTAGACACACAAATTTTAATTGAAAGTCTATTAATAAAATAAGAAAGGATTTTATTGAATAATATATATACAGGATTTTTTCTTTCACTATAAGAATGAAATGTTCCTATTAATTTATTTTTATTTATAAATAAATTAATAATTATCTGAGAAGGAGTTAATGGCTCATGTAGATGAACGATATCAAAATTATTTTTTTTTATAAAATTGATACAAGAAATTATCTTAAATATATTTAAAGTTATTCTTGATTTAGCTCCTAAAAAGGTAAAAGCTAAAGTTTTTCCTAAATTAAAAAAATTAAAAGATTTTATTTCTTGTAGATTTTCATTAGAAAATGGAGCAAAAATAGTAACTTCATGCCCTTCATTAATTAATTCTTTAGAAAAATCTAAAATATGAGATTTTACACCTCCTGGGAAAGAGAAATCATATGGAGAACAGATAGCGATTTTCAATTTACTTTTATTCTATACCTGAAAAATCCTCAACAGCTTTTCTTGCATCATCGTCTCTCATTTGATTTGGAGGAGACTTCATAAAATATGCACTAGGGGCATCTATAGCTCCAGAAATACCTTTATCTATTGCAATTTTTGCACATCTAATTGCATCTATTGCAACACCTGCTGAGTTAGGACTATCTTCCACTTCTAATTTAAGTTCAACATTCAAAGGGACATCTCCCCAGGAAGTTCCTTCTAATCTAATATATGCCCATTTTCTATCTTCTAACCAAGGCACATGATCAGATGGTCCAATATGGACATCATCTGTTGGCAATTCTTTTTCAAGCTGAGATTGAACTGCATTAGTTTTAGAGATTTTTTTACTTTTAAGTCTTGATCTTTCAAGCATGTTTAAGAAATCAGTATTTCCTCCAAAATTAAGTTGATAAGTTCTATCTAGTCTTACCCCTCTATCCTCAAAAAGTCTAGCTAAAACTCTGTGGATAATTGTAGCGCCTACTTGACTTTTAATATCATCTCCAACAATTGGTAACCCTTTATCAGAAAATCTTTTTTGCCAATATTCTTCTTTGGCTATAAATACTGGTATGCAATTAACAAAACCACAGCCTGCTGCAAGAACTTGCTCAACATACCATTTAGTAGCTTGCTCTGATCCAACAGGTAGATAATTTATAACAACATCTACTTTTCTGTCCCTAAGTATTTGAACTATATCTGCTGTTTGAGAACCAGAATTTTCTTTATCTTTTTCAATTTCAATAATGTCTGATAAGTATTCTCCAACTCCATCATGAGTCATTCCTCTATCAACAGTCACTCCGCATTTAGGAACTTCATGAAATTTCAAAGCGTTGTTATTATTTGTAAATATTGCTTCGGATAAATCTTTACCTACTTTGTCTTTATCTACGTCAAATGCTGCAACTATATTTACATCCCCAATAGAATAACCACCTAAAACATTATGCATTAAACCTGGAACTTTAACTTCATTACTTTCAATTTCAGAATATTTATTTATTCCTTGAACTAAAGAAGACGCACAGTTTCCAACTCCAATTATTGCTACATTAATTTGACCCATAAAAATACTCCCAAATTTATTTTCGACTCTCCAGTATAACTTAATAAGCTAGTGCAGATCCATCTTTTCTAGGCTCTGTACCAAGTGATATTACTCCTGTTTTAGAATTATATAATGCAATTTGAGCTCCGCCAAATTTTATTCTTTCATTGCCTTTTACAACTTCAACTAAATGACCTTTGCTCTCTAAATCCTTAACAATCGAATAATCTAAATCTTCCTCCAATGAAATTGTTTTCATATCATCAACATCTAATGAAAATCTTAATGCATCTAAAGCCTCTTGAGCTCCAAGTCCATAATCAACAATATTAGAAATTACTTGCAAGTGACCTTGTGGTTGTTGAAATCCGCCCATTACACCAAATGAAGAAAATAATTTATTATCCTTTGTAAGCATGCAAGGAATAATTGTATGGAAAGGTCTCATATTAGGTTCTAAAAAGTTTGGATGTGATTTATCTAAACTAAATAATGCTCCTCTATTTTGTAAAGCTATTCCTGTGCCTGGAACGACTAAACCTGAACCAAAAGACTGGAATGTAGAGTTTATTAGAGAACATCCCATTCCATTCCCATCAATTGCAGTAATATAAACAGTGTCACCATTTGTATCAAAAGTATTATGTGAAACTTGGCTCATTATATTTTTAGGATTTATAAGATCAAATCTTTCTTTAGAATATTGTTTTGATAATAATTGATCAATTGGAATATCATTTTTCTCAGGGTCAGTCACATGCCATAATGCATCTGAAAAACCTAACTTCATTGATTCAATTAAGTAATGATAAAATTCACTACTACCATGTTTTATTTTTTTAAAATCTATATTTTCAATAATATTTAGTGCAATTAAAGCTGCTAATCCATCTCCATTTGGAGGACATTCAAAAACGTCATAACCTCTATAATTAGTTTTTATAGGATCCGTCCAAAAAGATTGGTAATCTGATAGGTCTTTTTCATCAAGCCAGCCTCCTTCTGATTGAATAAAATCTGAAATTTTCTTAGAAATTGATCCTTCATAAATTACTTTTGAACCATATTTAGAAATTTCATTCATAGACTCAGCTAGCGTGGTTAATTTAATTATTTCACCTTCATCTGGAGCTTTTTGATTTTTTAATAATTCAGCACCAGATTTTCTATACATTAATTTTTCTACATTTTCTTTCCATTGCCAAGATATTAGTTTACTTACAGGATATCCTTCTTCAGCCAACTTGATCCCTGGAGTTAGAGAGTCTGATAAAGAAATTGTCCCAAATTTTCTTAGAATCTCTTCCCATCCATTTGCTGAACCAGGAACTGATACAGAATATGGCGCATATTTCCCTTCAGTTGGAATTGTACTTAAACCTTTATCAATTAATTCTTGAGGATTAGAATTTCTAGAAGATGTTCCTGAACCGTTAAATGAACTTATTTTTTCAGTATTTGGGTCCCAAATTAAAGCAAAAATATCTCCACCTATCCCAGTAGACATTGGTTCTACAACCCCTAATGTAGAAGCCATTGTAACGGCTGCATCTACAGCATTACCTCCAGCTTTTAACACATCAATACCTACTTGAGATGCTATTGGTTGACTAGTAGCAACTCCTCCATTTGTTCCATGTACAGTAGAACGTCTAGATGAAAAAAATGTCATTTTATACTCCTTACACGTATTAGTGTACACGTTGTAGTTTATCTAAAACGTGTAGTTTTAATTCTTCCTTGGATTTAATATATCAGTTAAAGCGTCTCCAATGATATTCCAGCAAAATATCATAATCCAAATAATAATGATTGGTGATAATAACTGTTCTGGGTGACTTGTTAATACTGAAACACTTGAACCTCCTCTACCTGAAACATCCGCTAGCATTGCTCCTAAACTAGGTCTTGGAGGCTGAACTCCTAAGCCAAAAAATGAAAGTATTACCTCAGATAATGCTACTGCACCTAAACCAAATGTTGCAGTAACAATTAATGGAGCTATAACATTTGGCAATACATGCCTTGTAACAATTCTAAATGTACTTGCTCCAGACGTTCTAGCTGACTGAACATAATCTACATTTCGTATACTAAAAACTTGTGCTCTAATTAATCTCATAGTTCCAAACCAGCTCAATGGTAATAACGCTATTCCTATAACTAAATAGTCAATAATTCCACTACTAACCAAACCTGAAATATTTAAATTATCTTCAATAGAATAAAAAATATTAGTTATCCTTGGACGTAAAGTTGCAGCTAATAAAATAATTAATAAAATATCAGGGAAAGAAGATACTAATTCTCCTGTTCTCATAACTACAAAATCGAATATCCCCCTATAATATCCAGCAAGTAATCCCAAAAATAAACCTAAAAATAAAGAGCCTGTAAGTAGGCCAGTGATAGTAACAATTACCGTAGTTTGTATACCCCAGATAACTCTAGACAAAATATCTCTACCAAGCCTATCCGTTCCCAATAAATTTTCTAAATCAGGACCAGACTGAGTTTTTAATAAATTAGTCTCTGAATAGTCATATGGTGCTAAAAGTGGAGCGAATATACCTATTAAATAAATAGCAGAAACAAGAATCAAGCAAATAACTCCAAGTTTTTTTCTACTGAAATTAAGGAGAAATAATTTAGTTGAAGATAAATTCTTTGGATTATTATTCATCATTCCATACCTATTCTAGGATCAATTAATGTATAAACAAAATCAATAATTAGATTTGCTATTACCAAAGCGCTTGATCCTATAAGTACAATAGCCATAATAACAGGATAATCTCTTGAATATACTGAATCGAGCGAGATTCTACCAATTCCAGGAATTCCAAAGAGTAACTCAACTATTAGAGATCCTCCAAATAGTCCAGCCAAAGAAAAACCCATAATAGTGACTACAGGAAGAAGCGCATTTCTAAACGCATGTTTCCATAAAACCATATTTTCACTTACACCTTTAGCACGAGCTAGTTTAATATAGTCAGTATCTAAAACTTCAATCATAGAAGATCTAATTAATCTCACAAAAACTGCAGCACCAGGAATTCCAATAGTTAAAGCTGGAAGTATAATTCTTTTATCAAATATACCTCCCCATCCCGAAACAGGAACCAAATCTAGCTGGAGAGCAAAAATTAAAATCAAAAACGGAGCTGTAAAAAATACTGGCATGGCGTAAAAGATCAAAGCAAAAATAACAACTAAAGGATCTTTAGGATTCCCATAATTTATTGCAGCATAAAAACCTAAAGGAATTCCAACAGCCAATGCAATCCCAAAAGAAATTAAATTTAATTTTGCAGAAACTATTAATTTTGGTAATAATAACTCAGATACAGATCTATTTTTGAAAACATAAGATTCCCGAAAATCTCCAGTTAATGCATTACCTATATAATTTGCCCATTGTATAAAAAAAGGATCATTCAAACCCATTTTTTCACGAATTCTATTAGCAGATTGTTCATCGAAATTATTACCCAATTGAACTTCTACTGGATCTCCTGGTCCATAAACTCCAAGAAAAAAAACAATAAGAGATACCAATAAAAGTAAGATTGGCATCCAAAAAATTCTTCGTAAAATATAATTTAACATAACATACTTATAATAATTTATATTTTCAAATGAAAAAGTAAATTATTATTCTATATATAAATCTTTATATTTTGGAACAATTATAGAAGTAAATTCATAACCTTTCACCCATGGCTTTACCAAAGCATAACCATCCGTATCAAACCATAAAGGTAAAATTGCAGCATCATCTACAACTTTTTGTTCTGCTTCATTATATAAAAGGAATCTTCTATTTTCATCTATTTCAGTTCTAGCCTCTAGTATAAGCTTATCAACTGCAGGATTAATATAATTTCCATGATTTACGTCTGACTCACTATGAAAAAGTACATCAATAAAATCTTGGGGATCTGGATAGTCAGCTTGCCAACCGGAACCTGCCCAAACCTGCAATCTTTTTCTGTTCATATCTTGTAAGTAAGTAGCCCATTCAACTTGTTGAATTTCAACTTCTACTCCAAGTGTTTCTTTCCACATGTCAGAAATGACTTCTGTATCCAACCCAGGAGAACCTCCAGTACCAGGAATAGTCATTATAATCCTAGGTCTAGAAGAAGGATCTGAATATTTTGATTCTGCTAGATATCGTTTTGCTAATTCTGCATCAAATTTAAGTCCTTGAACTGATGGACTATATCCAGGAAAACCAGGAGGTATTATGGTATTTGCCAGTTTAGTTAAACCTGAATAAATTTTTTCTGCAATTAATTCCTTATCAACAGCATGAGTTAAAGCTTTCCTAAAATTTAAATCATCAAATGGAGGTGTATTTACATTAAATCCAATATATGAAATTGTAAATTGTGGAGGAACATCAACTAAATCTTTACTTAGGGGATCATTAGGATCTTTAACTCTTTCTAAATCGGCAAGACCTACACCTGTTATATCTATCTCATCATTTTCATACATTGCCATAGATACACCACCGGCTAAATTCATCACTACTCCATCAACTTTAGATTTTTCACTCCAATAAAGATCATTTCTTTTAAGTTTTAAAATTTGACCTATCTGATATTCTTGTAATATAAATGGACCTGTTCCAACAGGACTATCAATCCAATCTTCTCCTTGTGATTCTACGTATTTTTTACTTAGAACAAAAGCAGTAGGATAAGTTAGCTTAGCTAAAAAATATGTTTTAGGAGCATCAATTTTTATCTCTAATGTTTTTTTATCAATAACAGTAACCCCAGAAACTTCTTTTACTGCTCCTGAACTTTCAATTACTTCTTTTATTCCTATAATATCTCCTAAATAAACATCAGCATTATAAGATCCTGTATCAGGATTAGCAGCTCTCTCTATAGACCACTTAAAATCTTCTGCAGTAACTTCATCTCCATTAGAAAATTTAATTCCATCTCGTAATGTAAATGTATAGGTTTTTCCATCATCTGAAACATTCCAAGATTCTGCTAAATCAGGAACTATTTCTAATTTTTTATTAAGAGTGACCAATCCAGAAAAGATTTCTACAATTATTGAAGCTGAAGTAGTATCTGTAACTAAATGTGGATCAAATGTGGGAGGATCAGAAAAATTTATTCTGAAAATATTTTCGGCAGGTTTAGAATAGTCTTTTTCACCTTGCATTAGGCCTGGCGCAACATTTGAGCTTTTACTCATTGATGTATTTACTTCAGTAACTTCATCTGAGCTACAAGAAAAAATAAATAAAATTATTAGTGTAAATATATAAAACTTTAATTTTGAAATCATTTTTATTTCTTATTATATTTTTGCTTAATATAATTTTATATTATAAATATGAATATTTTATGAAGAAAAATTATTACTATAAGTTAATTCTCTAAGATTGAATATTTTTTATAAGAAATCCTTCTATAAACATATCTATATCTCCATCAAGCACTGAGTCAATATCACTAGTTTCAATTGATGTTCTATGATCTTTGACAATTTTATATGGATGCATTACATAAGATCTTATTTGAGAACCAAAATCAGGAGAAACATGTTCTCCTTTAATTTCTAATTCTTTTTGTTTATTTTT
>JAACCT010000033.1 GCA_009937255.1 Dehalococcoidales bacterium | reverse complement strand
GGTGTAATTATACTAACTAGCTCAGGAGCAGGTGTAGATGGAAGCTCATCTTCTTTTGCATACGGATCATCTAAAGGAGGAGTTCATGGGCTTAGTATGGTTTTAATGGATAAGCTTTCTAAATATGGGATAAGAGTTCACGATATATTACCTGGATCAGTAGATACTCCTTTGAAAAATTCTCAAATTGAGAATACTAGAGATATTACTGGAAATGAAGCTGAATATAAAAATATAAAAAATATTCTTGTTGAACCTAAAGGTATAGCTGAAATAATTCTTTTTATGTGTTCAGATAATGCATATCTACTTAAAGGTTCAATAAGAACTCAATGAAAAAAATAAAGTTGTCAGAATATAAAGGAATTGTTTTTGACTTAGACGATACCCTAATAGATAGAAAAGAAGCATATATTAAAGTTTTTTCAACCCTTTACCATGAGGATGATTTATTTCAAAAAAAGTTTTCTTTTGATGACGCGATGAGTTTTTTTTGGTCACTTAGTCCAAACAATTCCATTGATGTAAAAAATGCATATATTGAAATAAAAAAAACAATTCCTGATTTTAAATTTAATTATCAAGATTTTTATGAATATTATTATGAAAATTTAGTAAAAAATATTAAACCATACACTGGAGTAAAAAAATTTCTTGACAAATTAATAGAAAAAAAAATCAACTTTGGAATAGTTACAAATGGAGGTAAATATCAATACGAAAAAGTTAAAAATACCGGTCTTGAAGGTAAGTATAACTTTTTAATCGCATCAGAAATATTTGGAAGTTCAAAGCCAAACATAGAAATATACTTAGAAACACTTAGACAATTGAAATTAACAGATAAAGATGTTGAAAATATTTTATTTATAGGCGACAATCCTTATACAGATATAAAAGGTGCCCAAAGAATAGGATTTAAGACAGTCTGGATTAAAATGGATGGAAGCAATTATCCTGATAATTTATCTCCACCAAATTATATTATAGAAAGTTTTAGAGAACTAGAAATTTAAGAAAGAGGAAATTATGAACCCAAAAGATATTAAGAAAACACTCCAATCTGGAGGAAGTGTATTTGGCACTATGATAAATTTTGTTGAAGGTAGTAGGTGGGGCGCAGCATTTTCGTCTAAAGCTTTAGACTATATAATCATTGATGCAGAGCATGGATCATACTCTAGAGGAGAAATAGCTAGAATGGTGGCAATTGGACAATCTGTAGGATTGACCGTGATTGTTAGGGTTGCAGATCCAGATCCTACTCTTGTAGCAATTGCATTAGATGCAAAAGCTGATGGAGTTTTAGTGCCATATAGTGAAGATGCTGAAATGATACAAAGATGTGCATGGAAGGTACAATTACACCCTCTAAAAGGAAAGGCTTTTGAAGATGTACTTTCATCAGAAACGTTTCCTAGCAAAAAAACTAAAGATTACTTAAATAAAAGAAATGGTCATAAAATTATGATTGTTGGTATTGAAAGTATCACTGCTGTAAATGATTTAGATAATTTAATTTCTAAAGGTCCAATTGACGGTGTATTTGTGGGACCAAATGACTTATCAACTTCAATGGGAATTCCAGATGAACTAGAAACTAAGGAATATTTAGATACTCTTACAAAAATTATTAAAGTTTCAGAATCTCACAATATACCAGTTATGGTCCATGGATTTTCTGAGGAAAGAACATTAAAAACTATGGAATTAGGTTCAAGATTTGTACTTCATAGTTCAGATGGCATGATGATATCTGGATCAATAGATAAAGAATTTACTGCCATAAGAGGTGAGACAATAGATAAGACAGAATCAGAGGCTATATAATAATTTAGTTTAATTCAAATTTAGCAAAAGCTTCAGCAAAATCAGAACCACATATCCGTCCAACTTCTTGTCTTCTAGAAGACATATATTCTTTAGCTCTATCAGGGTCAGAAATCTGACTAACATGAGCTAATAAAGCACTAGTTGCTAATTCTACATCTTTTTTTTCTAAAGGGTTAAAAAAAAGATTATTATTAAGGTTGCCCATATTAAACATATTAATCCACACTTGTTTTACTTTATGTGGTTCTAATCCTTCTTCTAAAAGCTCAGGAAAAGTTAAATGATCTCTTGCACTTGGAAAAACTGCTGATAAAGCAGCTTCACCAGCAGCAAAATGATCTGGATGGCCTAAATAATTACCAGATAACAAGTCTCTTTTTGGATTAGTTGTTATTAAAACAGAAGGTTTATATTTTCTGATTTCTCTTGATATATCTCTTCTTACATCAAGTGATGGCTCTAGATAACCATCTGGATATCCTAAAAACTCAATTGCTTTTAAACCTAATATTTTACCAGCATTTCTTTGTTCCTCTTCTCGGATTTTAGATAACTTCTCACTAGATATCTCTCTATCTTCAGTACCTTTAGATCCATCAGTACAAAGTACATATACAACATCCCACCCTAGTCTAGTCCATTTAGCAACAGAACCTGAACAGCCCCATTCAGCGTCGTCTGGATGAGCAGTTACAACCATAGCAACTTTATCGTGATTTTTAGTCAAAACAAACTCCTTAAAAAATACTTACTTTATAATAATACTGTAATAATTTAAATAATAAGACCCAGATGACTTCATATTTAACTTTTGGAAAAGGTCCCGATTTAATTTTAGGGCATGGAATGGCTCAAAATAAAAATTCATGGATTGAATCAGGATGGATTGAAAAATTATCAAAAATAAGAAAAGTTCATATCTTTGACTTTGAAGGGCATGGGGTAAATTTAAACACAAAAAATGACGAGTTGCTTTCAGTTCAAAATATGTCCAATAATATACTAGAATTATCAAAATCAATAAGATCTAAATGTTTTGATTATATTGGTTTTTCTATGGGGGCTCGAGCTGGCTTTGAACTAGCTACAAAATATAAAAAATTAGATAAACTTATTTCATTGGGTATGCATCCAGGATCTCCAAAATTAGAAGAAAAAAGATTTAAAAAAAGATCGATAGCAATGCAAAACTTAGGAAATAAAACAGGGAAAAAAGAATATTTTATTTACAGTAAAATATTCAATCAAGCATTAAGTTGGGATGGAGCTTTTAATAAAATTAATTGGAAAAAAGAAAAACATCTCATTGTAATGGGTGAAAAAGATGATAATTTTGAATTAACAAAAAATATTTTAGGTAAAAAATATTTAGAAAATTTAGTAATTTTAAAAGGTATCAATCATAAAAAAACTTTTGATGAACCTAAGCATTCTATAAATGCTATAATTAATTTTTTACAAGGTTAGGAGTTTGTTATTAAACCTATAGTTTCTGTAATAATGGGAAGTAAAAGTGATCTTGATACAATGAGGCTTTCTGCTGAAGTGTTAAGAGAATTAAAAATACCTCATGAAATTAAAATCATTTCTGCTCATAGGACCCCTGACTTAATGTATAAGTTTGCAGAAAATGCCCAAAAAAGAGGAATTAAGGTAATAATAGCAGGAGCTGGAGGGGCAGCACATTTACCAGGAATGGTTGCTTCAATAACAGAACTTCCTGTAATAGGAGTTCCTATAAAGTCTTCAAACTTGAATGGATTAGACTCATTACTATCTATAGTTCAAATGCCTAAAGGAGTTCCTGTTGCAACTGTAGCAATAGGAGATTCAGGCTCGCAAAATTCTGGATTATTAGCTGCAAAGATATTAGCAATTCATGATGAAAAACTAGCTGAAAGGCTTTCTAAAAGAATAAAAGCAGTTAATTTAGATGTTTCAAAAAATAGCGAAATAGGTTCTTGGTTAGAATAAAATATTAATTTTGAACAATAATACTTTAAATATAAACACTGTAGGAATATTAGGGGGAGGACAGCTATGTCAAATGTTGTCTGAGTATCTAACTTCACAAAATAAAAAAGTTTATTTTATAGATCCGAGTAAAAACCCTCCAGCTAAATTTACAAATGCAATTCATATAAAAAAAAGTTATGACGATGCAGAATCTTTAAAGTTTTTATCAGAAAAATGTGATGTCATAACTTATGAATTTGAAAATATTCCCATAAAAAGCCTAGAAAAAATAGAAAAAAAAATAAATATATTTCCAAGTTCATACATTCTTTCAATTTCTCAAAATAGATTAAATGAAAAAACAAATTTCATCAAATCTGGGATTAAAACACCTAAATTTATAAGTTTTTCTAAAAATGAAGAATTGAAGGAGTCAATTAAGCAATCAAAAATGAATTTTCCTTTGATTATCAAAACTAATACAATGGGATATGACGGAAAAGGTCAATTCAAATTAGAGAATCCAAATGAAATTATAAAAACATTTAATTATTTACCTGATAATACCAAGTTTATTATAGAAGAAAAAATAAATTTTAAAAAAGAAATATCTGTGATCATAGGTAAAGATATTCATGGAAATATAGCTAATTTTGAACCCATAGAAAATATACATAAAAATGGCATATTAGATATTTCTATTTTTCCAGCTAGAGTTTCAAATGATATTAAAAAAAATGCTATAAAATTATCTACCAAATTTATAGAGCAAATTGAATTAATAGGAATAATAGCTATAGAAATGTTTGTAGATAAAAATGAAAATATTTTATTTAATGAAATTGCTCCCAGGCCTCATAATTCTGGTCACTTAACTATAGAATCTCACTCATTATCACAATTTGGGATGTTAGGAAAAATAATTTCTGGAGAAAAAATTAATAAGCCTGTGTCAAATAAAACTGCCTTAATGAAAAATTTACTAGGTGATTTTTTTATGAAAAAAAATAGTAATGATATTTTAAATGAAATATCGTCTAAGCAAAATCATTTTGTTAAGTTATACAATAAGGAAGAAATTAAGTTAGGAAGAAAAATGGGTCACATTACTATATTGACTGATGACATAGAAACCTCTTTAGTTAATATAAATAATTTAATTAATTAGTAAAAAATATTAGCAAATTACTGGAGTTATCATGGAAAAGGAACTTAAAGGAAAAGTAGCAATAGTTACTGGGGCTGGACGGTTAAGAGGAATTGGTAGAGCAGCAGCTGTAGCATTAGCTAAATTAGGAGCTGATGTTGTTGTGACTGGAACAGGAAGAAAGCCTGAAAACTATCCTGAAGATGAAAAAGCTGTCGGATGGAAAGATGTTGAAAGTGTAGCAGATTTAATTAGAGCTGAAGGAAGTAAGGCTTTAACTATAACTGCTGATGTAACAAATAAATCTGATGTAAAAAATATGATTGATCAAACTTTAAAAAAATTTGGGAGAATAGATATATTAATAAATAATGCTGCTTATGCTAGAGCTGAAGATAGAGTTCCTATTTTAGATTTAGACGAAAATGTTTTCCAAAAAGTAGTAGATATTAAATTAACTGGTACTTTTCTATGCACAAAAGTAGTAATAGAGCACATGATAAAACAAGGTGATGGTGGAAAAATTGTTAATATTTCATCAAGTGCAGGAAAAAAAGGAACTGCAAACTTTTTAGCTTATAATGCAGGAAATTTTGGCATAATAGGAATGACACAATCAATGGCAAGAGAATTGGGTCCAGAAAATATCAATGTTAACGCTGTCTGTCCAGGAGCTGTAGATACATCAAGAATGGATGTTGTCAGAGATGATTGGGATAAAATGGCCGCTAATACTCCAATAGGTAGAAATGGAACTGATGAGGAAGTTGGAGATTTTTGTGTATATTTATGTACCGAAGCAGCTTCTTGGATACACGGTCAATCAATAAACCTAAATGGTGGAACTATAATGGAGCATTAGATAAATCTATCTTTTGGTTTGTGAAAAAATATATTAATAATTTAAAAAGTGATGAATGAAAAAAGAACTTGAAGGTAAGACTGCGATTATTACAGGTGCTGGTAGATTAAGGGGTATTGGAAGAGCCACTGCAGTAGCTTTAGCTAAACTCGGAGCAAATATTGTCGTCACAGGAACAGGAAAATCTCCAGAAACATTTCCTCAAGATGAAAAAGATGTTGGGTGGAGGGACATCGAGTCAACTGCTGAACAAGTACGTGATGAAGGCTCTTTAGCAAAAACAGTAATTACAGATATTACTAAGGAATCAGAAGTTAAATTTTTAATTAATTCAACATTAGAAACATTTGGCAGCTTAGATATATTAATAAATAACGCTGCTGCTCCATATGGAGAAGATAGGGTCCCTATTGGTGAAATTGAAAATGAAATTTTTAAAAAAGTAATCAATACAAAGGTTTATGGTTCTTTTTTATGTTCAAAATATGCAGCAACTGCAATGATTGATCAAAAATTAGGAGGAAGAATTATTAATTTATCTTCTTCAGCTGGAAAAGAAGGTAGTGCTCGTATGGGTGCATATAATGCAGCAAACTTTGCAATAGAAGGTTTTTCTCAAGCATTAGCAAAAGAATTAGCAATAAATAAAATAACAGTTAATAGCGTTTGCCCAGGGATGACTGAAACTTCTAGACTTGATCCTCTTGGCAGAGGAGCTTTATGGAAAAGTAAAGCTGAAAATATACCCATGGGAAGAGTTGGTACTGACGAAGAAGTTGCTGATTTGATTGCATTTTTATCTACTGATAAAGCAAGGTTTATTACAGGACAAGCAATCAATATAAATGGTGGCTCTGTAACTTCTAGATAGTTTCTATTTTGATATAAAGAATTTTCTATTTGACAGGCTCTCAAAATCTTCTAAAATAGAAGGTGTTAATATTATAAATCAAGACATATATAATTTAATAGAACTATTATTAGAAATTAAACATAGAAGGAAGGGGCAATTAAGTGGCACTTAAACTCAAACCATTGGGCGATAGAATAATTATAGAACCTAGTGAAGAAGATGATTCCAAAAGTTCAGGAGGAATTATTATTCCTGATACAGCTAAAGAGAAACCTCAAAAAGGTAAGGTTGTTGCCGCTGGATCTGGAAGAGTAAATGATGATGGCAAAACAATATCTCTATCAGTTAAAAATGGAGATGAAGTTGTATATTCAAAATATGCCGGTACAGAATACTCCGAAGGTGGAAAAGAATACTTAATAGTTAGAGAAACTGATATTTTAGCTATAGTAGGCTAAAAAAATACGTCTTAAAAATTAAAACAAATAAGAATAATGGAGAAAAAATAAAATGCCAGCAAAGGACTTAAAATTCGGAGCAGACGCAAGAACTAGATTAAAAGAAGGTATAGATATTCTTGCAGATACTGTAAAAGTTACATTGGGACCTAGAGGAAGAAATATTATAGTTGATAAGAAATTTGGACCCCCTCAAGTTAATTCTGATGGAGTAACTATAGCAAAAGAAATAGATTTAGCAGATCCATTTGAAAATATGGGAGCTCAATTATTAAAGGAAGCTTCTAAAAATACAAATGACGATGCAGGAGATGGAACAACTACAAGTACTGTTTTAGCGCAAGCAATTATCGCTGAAGGATTTAAAGTTGTTGCTGCTGGGGCAGATCCAATGGCTATTAAGAGAGGAATTGATAAAGCAATTCAATCTGTTAGAGAGTCAATATCAAGCCAATCAACTCCTGTTTCTGGAAAAGACCAGATTTCAAGTGTTGCAACACTATCGTCTCATGATGACGAAATGGGAAATCTTATTGCTGATGTGATGGATAAAGTAGGTAAAGATGGAGTTATAACAGTAGATGAATCTAAAACGCTAGATTATGAAACTGACTTCGTTGAAGGAATGCAAATAGATAGAGGTTTTTTATCTCCATACTTTGTAACTGCACCAGATACACAAGAAGCTGTTTTAGAAAATCCTTATATCTTAATTACAGATAGTAAGATTTCAGCAGTATCTGATCTTGTGCCTGTTTTAGAAAAAGTTTTACAAGCAAAAAAGCCATTACTTGTAATTGCAGAAGATGTTGAAGGAGAAGCATTAGCGACTCTTGTTGTAAATAAACTTAGAGGAACTATAAATGTTGCTGCAGTAAAAGCTCCAGGCTTTGGAGATAGAAGAAAAGCAATGCTTCAAGATATAGCAATATTAACTGGAGGAAATGTTGTTTCTGAAGAAGTTGGAAGAAAACTTGATTCTGCGACATTAGATGACTTAGGAAAATGTGCAAGAGTTGTTGTAAAAAAAGATGACACTACTTTTGTAGATGGCGAAGGTTCAAAGCCAGAAATTGAAGGAAGAATGAAAGAAATTGCTAGTCAGGTAGAAGAAACAACTTCAGATTATGATAGAGAAAAACTCCAGGAAAGATTAGCTAAATTATCAGGAGGAGTAGCTATCCTAAGAGTTGGAGCTGCAACTGAAATTGAAATGAAAGAAAAAAAACAAAGAGTTGAAGATGCTTTATCTGCCACAAGAGCTGCAGTAGAGTCTGGAATTGTTCCTGGAGGAGGAACTGTTTTGATAAAATCTTCATCTGCTCTTTCCTCTGTAAAGCTTGAAGATCCGGATGAGCAAACTGGAGTAGAAATTTTAAAGAAAGCATTATTAGAACCAATAAGAGTTATTGCTGAAAACTCTGGATTTGAAGGTGCTGTAATTTTAGAAAAAGTTTCTACAAGTAAAAAATCAAACTATGGTTTTGATGCTCAAACTGGAGAGTATGGAGATATGATTACAATGGGTATATTAGATCCAGCAAAAGTGACTAGAGCAGCAGTAGAAAATGCTGCATCAGTAGCAGGTATGATACTTACTACTGAAGCATTGATTACAGATGTTCCAGAGCCTGATGCTCCAATGCCTGGCGGAATGCCTGGTGGAGGTATGGGCGGCATGGATATGGGAATGTAATCCAGACTATTAAGAAAAAAGAGCTAGTATTATCTAGCTCTTTTTTTTTTAACTTTTATTCAAACTTTCATAAAGCTTTGTAAGAGAATCAATCCAAGCTTTCTGTACATCAGGAAGCCAATTAGGATCAAAATCTGGATATTTATCTAAAATAATTTTTACTACATTAATATTTTTATCTAAAGAAACTTTTGAGTCGATAGAATCAGAAACGTTAGGTTTAGCAAGCTTTTGTTTACTTTTTTCAGAAGAATTAGAAATATTTACGTTATGTCTTCTTGCTAATATATGAGTAGATAAAACAATATTGGAATATTTAGAAGCTTGAATAAAAAATGCTTCACATTTTATCAATACACCTTCTTTTGTACCGAAGCTCTTAAAGGCTTCTCTAAATTGATATCTTGTTGCTTTAGTCAAATCTAAATTAAAAATTGGTTCATAATACTTAAATAAAAGTTTTCTAAATATTTTTTTTTGTAGATCTAAGTCTCGTGACACAAGATTTTTGAAATCATCATTAGGAATTCCTTCGCTATCAATCAAATTAAAAAATTTAATTGCAGTCATAATTTGAGTACCATTAGAACCAGAGAACTTATTTACCCAAATACTTCTATCTATTCTGCTTGGCATTCCATCAGATAAACATTCCAAAAAAGTTTGGAATGTTTTAAAGGAAACATATGGGGGTATTTTATTTTTAATATTTTTCAAAAAATAAGTTTGATTTGAGTCTATACAGTTTATTATAAGTAAAAAATTCTAAACTAACAGTATTTTAAGAATGATTATTTCCCAACAAGGACAATTTTTGAAATTGAAATTCAGAACTAAGAAAATTTAGATATAAATAAAAATAAAGAGGGACTCATGAAAATTTCAATAAATGATATTGTTATCCAACCAACTCATCCAATTCATAAGCTTGAGCCAATTAAAAATTTAGCAAATAAAAGAAATGCTTCACAACAAAAACCTATTCTCTTAAAAGATAAAAATCAATTTATGCTCTATAGTGGCGAAAAGATATTAAGAGTTGCTAAAAATAAAAATAAAGGCAAAATTGATTGCATTTTAAAAGAATCAATTTTAGATATTGATGCTCTTAATTTATCTGAAATATATTTTTCAGGATTAAAAACTCCAACTAAAATAGCTAAAGATTTTATAGAATTTCGAGAGAAAAATAATATCTCTCAACAAGAATTAAGTAGAAGGACAGGAATAACTCCTGGAACAATTCATCATTATGAATCATTAATAAAAAAGCTGAATCCAATTTTATTAAAATTTTTAGACCAAGGTCAACTAACATTTAAAGAAGCTAGATCTATTGCTGATTTAGATGACTTTGAATTACAGACTAATATAGCAAAACCGTTTATTGAAGGTAGAATTTCGAGTGTTTATGTTGAAAAAATAATTGGTAATATTAAGAGAAATCCAAAGTTATCAATTGATCAAATTATCAAGAATGTAATCAATGGGATTGAAATAAAAGAGAATAAACCTAAAATATCAGAAAAAATTTATCCTGAGAAAAAAGAAGAAACAATAGAAGAAAAGATATTAAATTTTGCTATCGAACTTGGATCAATGAATGAAGATGATATTCCTGAATATAGAAGACTAAGGGTAATTTCTAGTTTGAAAATTTTAGATTCTAAAATAAAATCTTCATTAAACCAGATGAATACTTCTTTTTTAGAGAAGTCAAAAATTTATAGTAAATAATTTGGAGGTATAAATGTTAGAAAGATTTCATGTATCTGACGAAGAAGCAATAAGAATTAATCATTTGAAAATGCATTCTGTAGTAATGCAAATATTTATAAAAATGGGATTATCAGATGAAAATTCAAAAACTTCAGCTGATGTTCTTATATATGCAGACTTAAATGGTGTTGATACTCATGGGGTTTCAAACATGCTTCGCTCATATGTAAGTATGTATCAAGAAAAAAAAATAAATCCTAGGCCATCAATTAAAATAATAAAAGAATCAAATGCAACTTTAGCTTTAGATGGAGATAATGGTTTAGGCTTACATACTGCTCCTGAGGCAATGAAAATGGCAATTTCTAAAGCTAAAGAGTCTGGAGTAGGAATTGCCACTCTAAATAATGCTGGTCATCTAGGTGCAGCTGGATTTCATGCAAAATTAGCAGTAGATGAGGATATGATTGGAGTTTGTATGAGTGGAGGAGGAGGCTTTGCTATGCTTCCGACCTATGGATCTGAACCAAGATTTGGGACTAATCCTATTGCCTGGGCAGCTCCAGCAAATAAAGAAGCATATTTTATGTTTGATGCTGCTACCACTCAAGTTGCTGGAAATAAAATTAAGCTTTTAGAAAGGCTAAAGGTTCCATTTGCAGCAAATTGGCTAGCTAAAAATGATGGTACTCCTATAAAGGAAGAAGTCAGCTTAGAATCAAAAGATTTTCATGAAGATGGAAGGCTAAAAGAATTACATATGTTACCTTTTGGAGGAGATAGAGAAAATGGATCACATAAAGGTTATGCATTTGCTGCAATTGTAGATATTATGTGTTCAATGCTCGGAGGAGGGCAAGCAGGGTTCCTTGGAGGAAGTGGGCATTATTTTGCTGCTTATGATATTGACTCTTTTAGTGATAAAGAAAAATTTAAAAATAACATGGATGATTTTTTAAGTGGTTTAAAAAATACTCCACCAGCACCAGGTTATGACAGAGTATTATATCCTGGGTTGCCAGAATCAGAAAGTAGATTAGAAAGAGGTAAAAACGGAATCCCGTACCATCCAGAGGTAATAGAATGGTTTGAATCAATAACTTCAGAGTTAGAAATTAAACTTGATTGGTAAATTTAAAAATGAATTGCTTTATTATGAGTATTAGCTGCAGCTTCTTTTATTACCTCAGAAAGTGTAGGATGAGCATGGGTTAGTCTATGTAATTCTTCTGTAGTTCCTTCTAGATATTTTAACATTCCAATTTCTCCTATCATTTCAGTCGCTTCAGCCCCTATCAAGTGCGCACCAAGCACTTCTCCTGTCTCTTTATGAGAAATAATTTTTGCAAATCCATTAAAACTATTAATAGCTATAGATTTTCCTGCAACTTGAAAAGGAACTTTACCAACTTCATAAGATATTTTTTGATCTTTTGCTTCTTCTTCTGTTATACCAATACTTGCAATTTGAGGAGAACAATATGTACATCTAGGCATATTTATATAATCTGTAATTCCATCAACATCCTCTCCTGCAATAAATTCTGCAGCTAATATACCTTGATCAAATGCTACGTGAGCTAAAGGAAGTTTACCCGTTATATCTCCTATTGCATAAACACCATTTACATTTGTTTTCATAAAATTATCAACTTCTATAAAACCATTTTTATCAGTTTTAATACCTACATTTTCAAGATTTAAGTCTTCAGTATTTGGCTGAATTCCTACACCAAGTAAAACTTTATCAAAAACTTTAGTAGATTTTTCTCCTGATTTTTCAAAGTCTAAAGTAACAGAATCTTTATTTTTTACAACATTCGTTATTTCTGTAGAAGTATTAGAAATTATTCCCTGCTTAGCAAATTGACGTTGTAATTCTTTAGATATATCTCCATCTTCTTTAGGGACAATTCTATCCATAATCTCAAATAAGCTAACTTCAACTCCATATGCATTAAAATAATAAGCAAATTCACAACCAATAGCTGAAGCTCCAATAATTGCAATTGATTTAGGCTTATTTCTTAATTCTAAAGCTTCTCTCGAAGAAATTATTAGATTTTTATCTATTTCTAAACTTGGCAATGATCTTGGCCTAGCTCCAGTTGCAATTATAATATTAGAAGTTAAAAATATTTCTTCTCCAACCTTTACACTAGAAGAAGATAATAATTCAGCTGAACCCATGATAAGATCAATTTTATTTTTTTTAACTAGAAATTCTATACCTTGGGTAAGTTTTTTAGAAACACTTCTTGATCTATCAATTGCTTTTGACATATCAGCCTTGAATTCCTTAAATGAAAATCCCCATTCATCTGGGTTTTTCATTTCATTCAGTAGTTCTGCGTTCTTAAGTAATGATTTAGATGGAATACAACCCCAATTTAAACAAACTCCACCTAATCCTCCATTGCCAGTTCCATCATCTTTTTCTATTAAACAAACATCCATACCTAATTGAGCACCTCTAATAGCAGCATGATAACCACCTGGACCTGCTCCTATAACAATAATGTCATATTTTTTTTCTGCCATTTTTACCTCAAATTTTTAATTTCTTAAATCATTCTACTCTAAACATTTCATAAAGCTTTAATACAATCCAACCAAAAATAGTTCCAATTAATAAAAAGAAAGCAGTTACTAAAAAAATAACCAACAATGCTGGTAAGGGATTAGAAGGACAATTAATATTAGTTGGACAAATTAATACGAAGCTAACTATTGAGTATGATAAAGAAAATAAAAACCCTATTAAAGTAAATATAATAGAAGAATATAAAATCGTTTTATGAATCTTTCTGAAAAAAAACATAGTTTATTGATGTAGCTAACTTAAAAATATTATATAAATAAAATATTAATTAAACATATCTCTTATGAAAAAAAATCAAGAAACAAATCCAGGATTAGGCTTGGTAATTGGCCTGTCAGTTGGACATGGTATTAAACATTTTGGTCAAGGAGCCCTAACTGTGATAGGACCTATGTTAAAAGTTTCTCTAAGCTTATCAGATGTAGCATATGGTGCAATTTTTTCATCACTTAATGTATCTAGCGGTTTATCAAATATTCCAGCTGGAATACTTTCTGATATGTACAGAAAAAAAATAGCTTGGATGCTAGCAATTTCAATGTTTACAATTGCTCTAGGATATTTTATTTTAGGATTATCACAAGTTTATGCATTTATTATTTTATCTGTGATACTTATTGGATTTGGAACAAGTTTTTGGCATGCTCCTGCTTTTGGAACTCTGGCAGCTAGATATCCAGAAAGAAAAGGTTTTGCTTTATCAATGCACTTAACTGGTGCTCAAATAGGTAATACTTTAGGACCGCCAATTATAGGAGGGCTAATTTCAGGAATTACAATAGGTTCTATAATAAAATTTAGTGGTTTTGGGTGGGAGCAAGTTTCTTTATTTTTAATACTTCCAATGTTGATAACAGGATTTCTTGTTATAGTTTTATTTAAGTCTGCTGGAGCTGAATCAGATACAAATTGGTCTTTTGAAGTTTATAAAGCTAGAACAAAAGGTTTAATCAAAGATAAAGTTATTCTAGGGCTAATAACTCTTGGAGCAGTAAGAGCTAGCATTCATACTTCATTTCAGCTTTTCTTAGCTGTCTACTTAAAAGAAGAATTAGATTACTCAGCATTTATAATAGGATGGCATATTGCACTTATCACTGCTGCTGGAATAATATCAACTCCTATCATGGGAATTTTATCTGATAAATTTGGGAGAAAGCCAGTAATTCAAATAGCAATGAGTTTAATGGCAATATATTTATTCCTTTTTCTTATATTTGACGATGGATTAGGATTAATTATACTAATAACTTTATTGGGCATGTTTTTCTTTTCAGTAATGCCAATAATCACTGCAGCTACAATGGATAGAGTTCCTAAAGGTAGTGAAGGAAGCGGAACTGCTCTTAATTTTATAGGTATGAGTGTAATTGGTTTTATGTCACCTATTTTTGCAGGAATTATATACTCACAATTTGGTTTTTCAGGAATTTCAATAATGAGTGGAATAATTGCAGTCACTGGAATAATTCTTTGCTCTCTTTTACCTATGAAAAAAATTAACTAACTTTTGATAAAAA
This sequence comes from Dehalococcoidales bacterium, assembly GCA_009937255.1. Lineage (GTDB taxonomy): Bacteria > Chloroflexota > Dehalococcoidia > Lucifugimonadales > Lucifugimonadaceae > TMED-70. The sequence continues at coordinate 15,882 of JAACCT010000033.1, read as the reverse complement.
TTTTTCTGAATTTATCTGAGAATTAGTTATAGCTTGTATGTATTTCCTCATAACAATTCGAAGCTTTTCTAGTGAATTATTTGGAATTTTGATTTTTTCAACATCGCTCCATGAATTATTAGATAAAAATCTAAGAGATTTTATTGAATTTTTATCCATTAAAATATAATTATCAGTAGAAGTTGCAAATTTTTTATCTACCAACCCTCCATTTATTGAAGAAAATAAATGGTCACCTTCACTTAGTTTTTCACCACTAATGAGACAAGTATAAAGTTCAGGTAAAAAACCAGAAATTATAAGTAAGTTTATTTCAAACCAACGAATAAGAATATTTTTATTAGAAGATGACAGCAGTAGGTCTAAAGTTAAAGATAAATGTTCATAAATATCATTATTAGGATCATTTTCTACAGAAAATTTTTCACATAATTCTAATAAATAAAATCCTATAGAAATAACTGAAAGATCTTTTTTTAATAATGAATAATTATCTATAATTTCAACTTGTGATAGGTTGCTTAAGTTTTCTCCTAAAGAAATGTAAGCATTAACTTTAGACATTACATCTATATGCCCACCCATTCTAGATTTGGGTTTTCTAATTCCTTTAGCTACTACTCTGATTATTCCGTTTAAGGGAGATAATAAAGTAAAAATCCTATCAGCTTCACCAAAATCATAAACTTTTAAAACAATTGATTAAGTTTGTAAATATTTCTTTTTTTTCCTATATGCTTTCATTAATATTTACTCTAGATCCTAAAGCATGCAATATAGTCGTTTCATCTGCATATTCGATATCAGAACCTGATGGCAATCCTCTAGCTAATCTTGTTATTTTTAATTTATCTTTTTTAGTACTTAAAACCTGATTTATATACATTGCTGTTGCTTCTCCTTCAAGATTTAGATTTGTAGCAATAACAATTTCTTTGATTGATGGTATATTATTTACTCTATTGATTAATTCTTTTATTCTAATTTCATCGGGTCCTATTCCATTTGCAGGTGAAATAGATCCATGTAAAACATGAAATTTACCCTTAAAAGCACCAGATTTTTCCAAAACATATACATCCATAAATTCTTCAACTACACATATAATAGAGTTGTCTCTATTCTCATCCATACAGATATTACAGTTTTTATTTTCAGAAATGTTTTGACACGACTCACAAAATATTAATTGTGTTTTAATATCTAGTAAAGATTCAGAAATTTCTTTCACTTGATCTGTTGACATTTTTAAAGTAGAAAACGCTAATTTTCGAGCAGTTTTAGGGCCTATTCCTGGCAATAAACGAAATGATTCAATTAATTTATTCAATGCTGGTGGCATAAATTGAAGGTTATTAAGTGGTGTCATTGTTATAGGCCTGGTATGTTAAGTCCACCTGTCATTTCAGACATTATTTGCTGAGAAGATTTTTCTGCATTCTTTAATGCTTCATTTAATGTCTTAGTCAGTGTTTTCTCTAAATCTTTTGAAGATATTTCTTCTAAATATTCTTCATTTATATTTATTGTCTTAATATTTGAGGTTCCTTGAATAATTACCACAATATTACCATCTTTTGATTCAGATGCAGTTTCCAGCTTATCAATTTTCTTTTTAAGGCTATTCATTTGTTTCATCAAACTTCCAGCTTGCTTCATTTTATCTAAATTAAACATATATTTAACTTTCCTTTTCTTCTTCTATTTTTGCTCCAAGTGCTAGAGCAGATTTTACAATACTGCTTTCAAGTATATTTTTATCAGATGAAGATTTTTTTAATTCCTCATCTGGTTCTTCTAAAACTAATTTTATTTTATCTCCATAGATTTTAGTAACAGAGCTCTTTACTGCTTCTCTAGCCAAATCTATTTTCCACTCTGCCTTAAATAAATCATGCAAGTATTTACTTTTAAATTTTAAAATTAATTTATCTTCAATTTTTTTTGGAATTTCAACATTTCTAAGCAATCCACCTAAAACCATTTTTCCAAATTTTGCTCTTCTAAGATCAAAAAGTACTTTTTCCCACTCATCTTTTTCTTCAGAATTATAAGTTTTAGTATCATTGATAACAACTGTTTTTGAATTATCATTTATATTTGATTCTATTTGAGTATCGATTATTTCTTCTTTTTTTTCTGTATTTTTAGTTTGGTTTATTTGAGTCTGTGTCTCTATTATTTCTGTTTTTGAATTATCATTTATATTTGATTCTATTATTTCTTCTTTTTTTTCTGTATTTTTAGTTTTGTTTACTTGAATTTGAGGTTCGATTATTTCTTCTTTTTTTATCGTATTTATACTATTTATATTTTGATCTTTAGTTTCAAATAAATAAGTTAAATGCAACGAAGATGATTCTAGCAAAACATCAAATTTTTCAGTTCTAAGAGAAATTAATTCTAGAAATTTTTCTAAAATATAAAGAAGTTTTTTAGAACTTATATCACTAAAGGTAACATCTATTTCTTTAATGTATTCTTCTGAGTAGCCTTGAAGCTTAAAAACACCATTTGATGTAAATATAGCTAATCTTAATGCATCAACTAAAGCTGAAGAAAGAGATCTAAAATCTACTCCTCTTAATTTTATTTCTTGCAATCCTTCTATTAATTTCTCTTTATCATTTTTTATAATATGTGAGAATATTTCAATTGAAACATTCTCATCAATAATACCAAATAATTTTCTTGCTTTTTGAACTGTTATTTCATCATAAGCAACTGAAAGTTGTTCTAGAAAATTACAAGCATCCCTTAAAGAACCAGAAGCGTTTTCTGCTATAAACCATAAAACATCATCGCTACATACAATTTTTTCAGAATCAGATATTTTTTTAATCTATTTACAACATCAGAATCAGAAACATTTCTAAAATCATATCTTTGACATCTAGAAACTATTGTTTCAGGTAGTTTTTGAAATTCAGTTGTTGCTAAAATCATTATTACTTGTGGAGGAGGCTCTTCAAGAGTTTTTAGCAATGCATTAAAAGCTTCATTAGTTAACATATGCACTTCATCAATTATGTATACCTTATATTTACCAATTGAAGGCATAAATTTAACATTATCTAGTAATGATCTGATGTCATCAATCCTTCTATTTGAAGCAGCATCTATTTCTATAAGGTCAAGAAATCTTCCTTCATCTATATCTTTAGATATTTGTGTGTCCAATAAAGGCTCACCTTTATCATCTATTTCAGAATTCAAAGCTTTAGCTAATATTCTTGCAGTAGAAGTTTTTCCTACCCCTCTTGGTCCAGTAAATAGGTAAGCATGTCCAAATTTATCTCTAATAAGAGAATTCTTCAGCGTTACAGTTATATGATTTTGACCAACAACATCTTCGAAGCGTTTCGGTCGCCATTTTTGGTATAAAACTTCTCTTTTTATAGTCATAATTCCTAATCTAAATTCATTAAAGATAATATTTTATCTGTTTTAGAAAACATTATCTTTTCTTCATTTATTTCTTCATGGTTATATCCTAAAAGATGAAGAGTTCCATGAATAGCCATTGTGGATAAATCTTTTGCAAATGTTAAGTTATTTTCTTTAGCTTGCTTCGAAATTTGAGGCATAGACAAGTATAATTCTCCCAATTCATCTATATTATCCTCACCTGGAAATAATTCCATATTTTCTGAAAGTTTTCCATTCTTCCATCCATCATAATAATTAAAAGATAAAACATCAGTTTCATAATTATTGTCTAAAAATTTATGGTTTAGTTCTTTTATTTCTTCATCACTTACTAAAAATACTTTGATTAAAAATTTATTACTAATCTTTTCAAATTTTTTAGTTAAAAAAATTGAGTTTATAAGTAAATCCGCATTTTCTTTACCATGAAACTCATCATCCCAAAATATATGAATATTATTTTTAGAAGTATTTTTCATATTAAAAAATCTTAGAAAGAATATTTTCTCTTAAAATTTTAATCCTGGAATAAAAAATATAATAATTTTTATCAAGATCAACAATATCTGAAGTTATTGCAACGCAATTATTTATTTTTTCTCTTAGGTCTATCAAATGAAAATTACCTACTTCTAAATTAGTCTTAATTTCAAATAGGTTTGGTACTATCTTTTCTGAAAAAATTTTATTTATAAAAGATTTATTATTTAGAACTGAATTAACTTGAATATCATCAACTAAGCTATCAATTTCATTTACTAGTGTTTTTTTTAATATATCTATATCTTTAGTCATTTATTCAAACTCAATTTGATTCTATATTACAATTTTACCTTTTTAAGCGTTATGTAGATAATGCTAATTATATTATTTTATATATCGTAATAAATAATAACCATGTAGGATTTATATTACAATTGTCAGAAAAATAGAGTCTCTAGGTTAGATAGTAATAGTATATTGTTATAAGAAAATATTTTTAATTTTATAAAAAAGAATAATATTGGTAAAATCAAACAAAATCACAATAAAAGGTGCAAGAGAGCACAATTTAAAAAATATAAGCCTAGACATACCTAGAGAAAAATTTGTAGTAATAACTGGAGTTTCAGGATCTGGAAAAAGTAGCTTAGCTTTTGATACTTTATATGCAGAAGGACAAAGAAGGTACGTTGAATCATTATCAGCTTACGCCAGGCAGTTTCTAGGCAGAATGGAAAAGCCTGATGTAGATCAAATTGACGGCCTTTCTCCATCAATATCTATTGATCAAAAGGGGGTTTCTAAGAATCCTCGTTCAACAGTTGGAACCGTAACTGAAATTTATGACTATTTAAGATTATTATATGCACGAATAGGAATACCTCATTGCTACAATTGTGGAAAATTAGTACAGAAACAAGATGTGCAAACTATCGTTAAGAGTATTTTTAACTTTGAAAAAGAAACTAAATTTATTATACTGTCGCCTGTAATTAGACACATGAAAGGGCAGCATATCAATGTATTAGAAAAGATAAAATCTGATGGATTTTCTAGAGTAAGAATTGATGGAGAAATTTTTGATTTAGATGATGATTTTAACTTAGAAAAAAATAAATGGCATAATATTGAAATTGTAGTAGATAGACTTGTAATTAATAAAAATTTAGATAAAAACCGAATTTCTTCGTCTGTAGAAACAGGACTTAAATATGGGAATGGTGTTATTTATGTAGAAAAAATAAATGATGAAGAAATTATTTATTCAGAGCATCTAGCTTGTATAGAATGCAATATTTCCCTTTCTGAACTTGAACCTAGAAGCTTCTCATTTAATACTCCCTCTGGGGCCTGTAAAAAATGTACAGGATTAGGATTTTCTTTAGAAGTCGATCCTCAACTATTAGTACCTGATCCAAATTTATCTTTAAAAGAAAAAGGAATGTCGATAGTAGAAGATTCAAGAATAGTTTTAAGTTGGCAAAGAAATAATTTTTATTCCATATTGGAAGATCTAGAAATAGATTTAAATATACCAATAAAAGAAATAAATAAATCCATATTAAACTTAATTTTCTATGGTGTAGTTGATTCTGACTTTTCTAGTAATTATGATATAGAAAAAATTGAATCTCTATTAAGATATTATGATGGGTTGATACCTTCTATTGAAAAAAGATACTTAAATACTGATTCCGAAAAAATAAAAGAAGAAATTTTAAAATTTATGTCTGAAAGTCCATGTTCTGACTGCAAAGGAGAAAGGCTCAAACCAGAATCTTTATCCGTATTTGTGCTTGGTAAAAATATAATAGAATCAACTGGTTTGTCTATTAAAAATTGTTATGATTGGATTAATAAAAATAACAAAGAAACATTCAAGCTTTCCTCAAGTGAAAAGAAAATTTCTGAAGAAATTTTTAAAGAAATAAATTCTCGTCTTTCATTTCTAATTGAGGTTGGATTAGGATATATAAGTTTAGATAGGATGTCTTCCACTTTATCAGGAGGTGAAGGGCAAAGAATAAGATTGGCTACACAAATAGGTGCTGGACTGACGGGTGTTTTGTATGTCTGTGACGAACCATCTATAGGCCTACATCCTATAGATAATGAAAAATTAATTAAAACATTAATCAATTTAAAAGATATAGGTAATACTGTAATAGTAGTAGAACATGATGAGTATGTAATGAAATCGGCTGATCAAATAATTGATATGGGGCCAAAAGCTGGAACTTTTGGAGGAAATGTTATTGCTCAAGGAACCCCAGAGCAAATAATGAAAAATAATAAATCTTTAACTGGTCAATATTTATCTGGAAAAAAAGAAATTAAAATACCTAAAAAAAGAAAAAGTGGGAACAATAATTTTATTAAAATAACTGGTGCAAATGAAAATAACTTAAAAAATATAAATGTAAACATCCCTCTAAACAAGTTCGTATGTGTTTCTGGTGTTTCTGGATCAGGAAAAAGTACCCTAATAAACGACATATTATCAAAAGCCTTACTAAAAAGAATTTCAAAAAAATCAATCAGAGAAGGAAAATATAATACTATTGAAGGTATTGAAAACATAGATAAAATTATTGTTATAGATCAATCTCCTATAGGAAGAACTCCAAGATCTAATCCTGCTACATATACTGGTTTATTTACTCCCATAAGAGAATTATTTGCAAAAATGCCTGAAGCGATGGCAAGGGGATATAAACCAGGAAGATTTTCTTTTAATGTCAAAGGAGGAAGATGCGAAGATTGTTCAGGTGCAGGATATAAAGAAATAGAAATGCAATTTTTACCAGATGTAACAATCCCTTGCGAAATCTGTAATGGTAAAAGATATAACAATGATGCCTTAGAAATTAAATTTAAAGGAGAATCGATAGCTGACATTCTGGATAGAACAGTTGAAGAAGCGGCTAAAATATTTGAAAATATACCAGTAGTAAATAAAAAATTAGAAACATTAAATAAAGTTGGGCTTGGTTATATAAAATTAGGACAACCGGCAACAACTTTATCTGGAGGAGAAGCACGAAGAATAAAGCTAGCAACAGAATTATCTAAAAGATCAACTGGTAATACTTTTTATGTTTTAGATGAACCCACAACTGGGCTTTCATTTGATGATTGTGCTAAATTGCTTGAAGTTTTACACGCCCTAGTTGAAAATGGCAATTCTATTGTTGTCATAGAGCATCATTTAGATATGATAAAAAACTCTGACTGGGTCATAGAATTAGGTCCTGAAGCTGGTGAGGACGGAGGATTTATTATTTGTGAAGGTACACCTGAATTTATTGCTTCAACAAATACAGCTACTGGTAAATTTTTATCAGAGCTACCTAATTTAAAAGTTGATAAAAATGCCAAAGGTAAAAAATTTAGTTTACAGAAAAAGAATAAAATAGCAACTTTGCCAAAAATGCATGAATTTATGCCAGAAAGACCTAAAAATTTAAAAATTAAAAAAAGAGTATATAAACTTAGTAGGTGGAGAAGAAGGAGATCTAAAGTAAGTTAAAATAATTCTACAAAAGAATTAAATACATCTACTGCTCTGTAATTATCAAGTACTTTCCAAACATGTAAAATATATTCTTGGATAAGCTTTAAAGCTGTTGAGACAAATATAACTATTATTATTTTTCTTTTATAAATTTTAGATCTAAATAAAAATAGTAACGTTATACCAATAAACCAGAATTCAAAAATATTAGGAAAAATAAATAGAATTATTCTACTTTGAAAAAATTCAAATAAAATGAATCTAAGAATTCTAAATATAAATAATAAAATGCTTATATTTCTTAATATTTTATGCCACCTGAGAGTTATTAATAAGAAATATACAATATAGAAAAGATCAAGAAATTTATCTAATAATTGATAATTTCTTACCCCACCAAGAGATATTAGATTCATCATAAAAAGATCTGAAAAATCAATAAGAATTACTAAAATAGCTCCAAAAAAATTAAACTTAAATACTATTAGCGAAGCAAAAATTCTGACAAATGAAATGATTAATTCTTCTAAAGTCATCGTCTGATTATAGACTTATTTTTAACCGAAAAACAAATAATGTAATATAAATAAATAGAATTTAATAATAATAAGATATTTTTTATGAAAAATAAAAAGACCTATGTTTTGTCTATTGACCAAGGAAGTACTTCAACCAGAGCTGTTATTTATGATGAAAATCTTAATCTAATATCTAACGCTTATATAAAAACAAGAGAAATTTATCCTCAATATGGATGGGTGGAACAAAATCCAAATGAAATAATTGATTCTGTAAAAAAAACAATCTTCCGGTCCATTAAGGAAGCAAATCTAAAAATTGAAACAATTCAATCTATAGGCATAACAAACCAAAGAGAAAGCATAGTTTTTTGGGATAAAAAAACAAAATTAAGTTTATCTAATATGATTAGCTGGCAATGTTTAAGGGGTATGGATTTTTGCAAAAGTATAAAAAATACTGAAATTGAAACAAAAATAAATAGCGCAACAGGTTTAAAGGTTGATCCATATTTTTCTTTTTCAAAAATAATTTGGGCACTAAATAATAACAAAAAAATAAATGAATCGCTCGAAAATAATACTCTAGCAGTAGGCACAATAGACTCATGGATTATGTTTAACATTTTAGAAAATAATCCTCATTTTACTGATATTACTAATGCCTCTAGGACAGGGCTATTCAATACACTAGATGAAAAATGGGACTTAGAAATTCTAAAAATACTAAATATAAATAAAGAAGTTTTACCAAAAGTTTTTTCTAGCGATAGAACTTTTGGTAAATTAAATAAAAAAATATTTGGTTCAAATATACCTATAACTTCTGTATTAGGAGACCAACATTCTTCTTTATATGCACATAAGAATAATAAAAAATTTGAAATCAAATGTACTTATGGAACAGGTGGATTTTTATTGATAGATACTGGTAATGAAAGGTTTAATTATAATAATAATTTTTTATCCACAGTTGCATATAAAAAAGACAAAAAAACAACCTATGCTTTAGAAGGTAGTATATTATCTGCAGGTTCAGCTTTAGAATGGATGAAATCTATTAATGTGATAGATAGTTTTGAAAAAATAGAAGAAAATTTATCAAATACAAAATTTGGTGAATTAATATTTATTCCTGCCTTGAATGGACTTGGTGCTCCATTTTGGAATGGAAATATAAGAGCAAGCATAGAAAATATAACCAATAAAACAAATAAAAACGACATCTTAAGAGCTGCTTTAGAATCAATTGCTTTCTCAACAAAATCTATTCTAAAAACAATTGAAATAACTACAAAATATAAAATAGATGTACTAAAAATTGATGGAGGAATGTCAACAAATTCATTTTTTTCATCTTTTTTAGCTGACTTACTCGGAATAAAAGTAAAGGTAGCAACAAACTCAGAAATGACATCAATGGGTGTTGCTAAAATGTCACTGGAAAAGCATGTTGAAAATCTAAGCTTAAAAAATTTATATATTGAGTATAAACCTATAAAAAAGAATTTCAAAAAATTTAATGATAAGTTTTTTAAATGGGAAAAAATAATTGAAAATAAGCTAAAGGATTAATATATGTATGTTGGCACACAGGTAGCACCGCGCAATCAAACTGATTTAGAAGTATGGTCTCAATTAGGAGTAAACAATATATGTACAGACCCATTTACAGAAGACAGCAAGGGAAATTATAAATCAATAAACCCTCATAAATGGACTGTTGAAATTTTAGAAAAGCATATTGAAAAACTAAAAAAATTTGGGTTAAATTTAGATATAGTACAAATTCCTTTATCATCTAGACCTTTAGAAGAATCTCAAAGCCCAAATATTATGCTAGGGAAATCACCTGAAAGAGATAAGGAGATAGATTCTATTCTAAATATTTTATCAATGTGCTCAAAGGTAGGAATACCTTGTGTAAAGTACAACATGAATATTATAGGAATACCAAGGTCTATAAGTGAAAAGGGAAGAGGAGGGTCTACCAACTCTACATTTAGGTGGAATAAAATTAATCAAGAAGAAACACCCGGTATAGCTGGAGTTTTAGACCCTGATACAAACTGGGAAAGAATTGACTATTTTCTTAGTAAAGTTGTTCCAGTAGCAGAAGAACTAAAAGTAAGACTTGCTTGTCATCCGCATGACCCTTATACACCTGATGGATATAAAGGAATAAATAGAGTTTTAGGCACAGTTGATGGTTTAAAAAAGTTTGTTGAATTAAACGAAAGTCCATATCATGGGCTAAACTTTTGCCAAGGTACAATAACTGAAATGTTAGATAACCCTGGTGAAGAAATTTTTGATGTTATTAAATATTTTGGTAAAAGAAAAAAAATATTTAATGTCCATTTTAGAAATATATTAGGAAAGAAATTAGATTTTATGGAAGTTTTTCCAGATGAAGGTTCTATAGATATGTTAAAAGCATTAAAAACTTATCAAAGCATAGGTTATGAATATATGTTGATGCCAGATCATGTCCCTCATATTTCTGGACCTAATGATTCAGGCGTAGCTTTTGCTTATTGTTATGGATATATAACAGCAGGCCTTCAATCAATTAACGAGCCCAGAAAAACCCCCTGGACTCGAAAAAATAAATAATTATTTATGGCGCAGGTTGAATAAGCTCTATTCTAATTCCGCCAGGAGCTGCTATAAAGCCAATTTTTCTTCCGTCTGGTTGAGGAAGCGGACCTTCTTTATGTACAGCACCTAAAGCTACAAGTCTTTCTATATCTTTTTCTATATCATCTGTATCAAACCCAAAGTGTTCAAGTCCATAGTGAGCGTCATCATCCGCTGCTCCAAGAACTTCATCGGTTCTTTCACTTGAAATATTGATTGCCAAACCACCTTCAGTCTGGGTTATTATAAAAGTATCTCCCACAGGTCGCACTGTTTCTGAGATAATTTTCACATTAAATGCTTTGACGAACCATTCTGCTGTGATTTTAGGATCTTTTGATTTTAAATGAATGTGATTTACATTGTAAGGCATAGTTCACTCCCTAATTAGTTCTATATAAATTTTCCTGTTTTACAGATTCTATAACATCTAATACCCAAGGACCGCTTTTTTCTAAGGAAATTTGTAATTTATTTTTTTTATAAATCTCTACTTCTCTCTCACCATCCAATGCTATCGTACCCAAATAGCCAGTTAAGTTAATTTTTTTATTATAAGAAAACAGTTCCCATTTTTTAATTATAAGATCAGAAATTAAGCCTGGACCAATAGGTGCATAAATTTTTTCCCCTTTAGTACCAAAATCTATCCTTAAAGCATTGTTTTTAGGAATTTGAGTTAATTTTGAACCTATAGACGACAGTCCTATAGAAACAGGATTAGATTGAGTAAGATAAAGCTGGTCAATAACAGCTGGATCCCATATAGCTTTTGACCCAACAAAATTTTGATTACTTATGGCTAAATCTACTAATGCTATATCTTCTTTTTCTTTATCAATAATAATTTTTAGATAAGGGAATTGTTTTATTAAATACTTAAAATCTTTTTTATTTTTAATATAAAAACCTGCAGCCAATCCTGCAATTGTAGGGTCAATATCTATAGGAAAAGCATTATTAGTTCCTGTAGATATTGGAATTATAGGAACATTCCCAATATTTTTAGCAACAAGTCTATTTGTACCATCTCCACCCAAAACAAGCACGCAGTCACATCTTAATTCATTTATTAACTTTGATGCATATATCGTTTGTTCAGGCCCGTCATAATATTTAGTATCTAAAAAAAAAGAATTGATTTGATTTTTAAATTCATTTATAGATGGTCTAAAAAGTCCAGATTTATCAGGCATAAAATAAAAATCTTTTACTCCTTTATAAACCAACCCTCTAACAAACCTGGTAATTATATTAGCTTTTTCTTGGTTTGAAATAACTCTTCCAGAAGCTACAAGCCTCCTAATATCTTTACCTGCTGAAGGATTAGCAATTATTCCTACTTTATACAAAATTATTTGCTTTCAATATTTTTTACTAAAGAGTCTAGAAAATTAGCTGCAGGGACTCCATCTAAGGCTCTATGATCAAAAGTTAAAGATAAAAATATTATATTTTTCTTTATTAACTCATTATTTTCATCAAAATCTAATACTGTTGATGTTTTGCCTAAACCTAGAATAGAAACTTCAGGTGGATTAATAATTGGATTAAAATATTCCACGTTAAATGATGATAAATTAGAAATAGTGAATGTTGATCCCGTGATTTCATCAGGCAATAGCTGATTTTCTTTTATTTTTTTTGAGAAATTTCTAATTTCTTTGCTTATTTCTAAGTTATCTTTTGATTCAGTATTATTTATAACAGGTACAACTAAACCATCTTTTACAGCCATCGCAACTCCAATATTAATATTTTCCCAAATATTTAAAGTTTGATCTAAATAATGAGAATTCAGCTTAATATGTTTTTCTAATGTATTAGAAACAATTTTTATCAACAAGTCATTAATTTGAGGTCTAATTTTTTCTTTTCTCCACTCAGAAACTAATTTCTTTTGAACTTTTAACAAATTATCAATACATGCTGTTGTATTTAAGGTGACTTGAGGGTTTTGAGAACTTTCGTACATCCTATCTGCAATAATTTGTCTTATACCTGTATTAGGTATAGATTCATTCAGAATTAAAAATTCAGAATGTTGTACTGGTTTAGAAGTATCTTGATATGACTTAACATCTTCTTCTGTAATTCGACCCGAAGGTCCTGTTCCTATTATATTTATAAGTTCTATATTTAATTTTTTTGCTAAATTTCTAGCTCTTGGAGAAGCAATAAATTTAATTTCAGGCTTAGCTTCAGATTGATTTACAGAAGAAAGTACATTTTCTTCTTTGTTGTTTTTTACAGTGGAAGGGAAATCCTCAATTTTTTCACCTTCATTTAGAATTAAACCTAGGACAGTGCCTACAGGAACTAGCGCTCCTTCTTGAATATCTATTCTCCCTAGTTTTCCTGATTCAGATGCTTCGACAGCTGCATTAACTTTTGTTGATTCAATTTCTACAAGTTCATCGCCTTTTATAACATCATCTCCTATAGATTTAAGCCATTTAATTACTGTCCCATCATTCATATTCATTCCCCATTGTGGAAGTTTAATTTCTTTTGGCACAACTGTCCCCTTCTTTCATTAATTTATTGGATAGTTCAGTAAAATTATTAATAATCAAATCCGGCTTTAACATTTCATGGCACTCTTCGTAAGGCAAATCATATCTATTTACATAAGCTGCTTTCATGCCACAGCTTTTAGCTCCTAATGTGTCAAAAGAGTTAGCTGAAATCATCATAATTTCTGAAAGAGGGTAATTAACAATTAAAGAAGTTTTTCTGTAAACTCCTGAATAAGGCTTAAAGGCACCTACTTCTTCTACAGAAATAATATTATCAAAGTTAAATTTAATTCTATTTTTAGCTAAATGTTTCAGAAACTTATTTTCTCCATTTGACAAAGCAATAAGTTTAAATTTTTTCGATAATAATTTTAAAGCATCTAAAACTTCATAAAAAGGAATTAAATTTTGCCAATTCTCATCCCAAAGACTTAATTCTAGTTCGTTTGGCTCCATATTAAATTTTCTTGCCGTGTACTTAAATGCATTTTTAACTGTTTTTAAATATCCACTATGCCCTAGATCTAAAATATTGTCTTGATATTGCTCAATTCTTTGCCTATGTCTCAAAAAAGCCCAAAATTGAGAAGGAGTTACTGTTGAATTATTATTTTTAATAATATTAATTATTGAACCCTGAGTACTTTTTTCTAAATCGAGGATAGTTCCAAAAAGGTCAAATGTAAGTGCTTTTATCATTAATTTATTCCATTGTTTTTTTAACTGCTGTTGAAATTTTATCTACATTTGGATAAACCAATTTTTCTAAACTCTGCGCATATGGAATATGAACTTGCTCAGAAGCTACTTTAATAATTGGTGACTGCAAGAACCAAAAGCCTTCCTCGGCAACTATAGAAGAAATTTCAGAAGCAGCAGAGCATACTTTATGTGCTGGATCTGCAATCACAAGACGTCCGGTTTTTTCAACTGAAGACAATATAGATTGTTTATCCAAAGGGACTAAAGTTCTAGGATTTATAACTTCACAAGAAATGCCTTCTTTTTCTAAATTATTTGCAGCATCTAATGCGAGCTTTACTGAACCAGCAATACCAACAATTGTACAATCGCTTCCTTCTTTTATTATTACTGCTTTACCAAAAGGGATTTCATCGTCTGTAACATCTCCTCTGGTTCCCATTAAGTTTGTATCTTCAAAAATTATCACAGGGTCATCATCTCTAACCGCAGTCTTAAGTAGTCCTTTTGCATCAGCAGAGGTAGCAGGAACTGCAATTTTAATTCCTGGCATATTCATAAACATTGGATAATTACGATCTGAATGATGAGCTGCAGAACCTGATCCATATGCCATAGAGGCTCTATAAACTACAGGAAGAGTAGCTTGACCACCAAACATATATCTCATTTTGGCGGCCTGAGATATTAACTGGTCCATTGCTACCCACATAAAGCTAGTTACTGTTTCAACAATAGGTCTCATTCCTACTAATGAAGCCCCAATAGCTGCTCCAAAAAAACCATTCTCAGACAATGGAGTATCCAGAACTCTTTCTTCCCCAAATTCCTTGTATAAATTTTTTGTAGCCCCGTATATAGATAATCTTATATCCTCACCCATAATAAAAACATTAGGGTCTCTTCTCATCTCTTCAGCTATAGCTTCATTTATAGCATCAGCAAATATTTTTTCTGTCATTAGTTCCTCCAATAAATTATGGTTTAGGTATAGGATTTGCCCACATACCTTCAAACAAATCCTCTGGACCAGGAAATTCACTATTTCGAGCAAAATTCACAGCTTCTTCTATTTCTACTTTAGAATCATTTTCAATCTTCTTACAATCTGATTCTGAAAGTATTCCTCTTTCTATTAATTTTTTTGTATGAATATCTAGCGGATCTCTTTCTCTCCATTTATCTATTTCTGCTTTATCTCTATATTCACCTCTACGAATCTTTCCTAAGCCCAAAGAATGCTCTTCAAATCTATAAGTCAAACCTTCTATCAAAGTTGGGCCTTCTCCATTTCTTGCTCTTTTTACAGCTTCTGCCGTAGCTTCATACATTGCTTCAACATTTTGACCATCAACTAAAATTCCTGGCATATTATATGCAACAGCTCTATCAGAAACGTTATCAACAGCTACTGAATTTTCGTAAGAATTAGTTATGGCATATTGATTATTTTCACAAACAAAGATAACTGGTAATTTCCAAATAGACGCAAGGTTCATAGATTCATGGCACGCTCCTTGATTAGAAGCTCCATCTCCAAAAAAAACGACAGATACAAAATCTTTTTTTCTCATTTTGGAAGCTAAGCCTGCGCCAGTAGCAACTGGAACTGAAGAGCCAACTATTCCGGATTCGCCCAGTATGCCAACAGAAAAATCGGCTAAGTGCATTGACCCACCTTTGCCCTTACAATAACCATCAACTCTTCCATAAATTTCAGCCATAGCTTTTTTTATACTTCCACCTTTAGCTAAAGGGTGTCCGTGTGATCTATGATTACCTGCTATATAATCAGAATCCTTTAAAGCCAAACATACTCCTACTGCAACAGCTTCCTCTCCTATATAAGGATGCGCTGGCCCCACAAATTCTCCCGCTTCATGTACTTCAATTACTTTTTCTTCGAAGTTTCTTATAGTCCACATTCTTTCAAGCATTAATCTTTGTATCTCTTTTGTTATTTCCATTATTTGTTCCTAAAAAAAAATTGTCTTGGGAAATATCTTCATGTTGGGAAATAATAAAGTCAAGTTTATAAGCACATTTTTTCAAATAATCATAAAATTAGTTTTTTTTT
>JAACCT010000032.1 GCA_009937255.1 Dehalococcoidales bacterium | reverse complement strand
TATCAGTATAAAAAATATTTCTAAACAAAAAAATCAATTATTAATATGAGTAAAAATTACCAAGATGAAAGAGTTATAGGAGCTAGAGTTTCTGACTCATGGCATTACAGAGGAATGAAAACTGTAATTTTAGAAAACCAATTTATAAAATTGCATATTATTGCTGATAAAGGTGCCGATATTTCAAGTTTTATTCATAAACCAACAGATACTGAGATGATGTTTAAAACTCCATGGGGAGTTAGAAATCCTTCACTTTCAACACCCTCAACAGGAGACCCTGAATCTGTATGGTTAGACTATTATGAAGGAGGATGGCAAACTGTAGTTCCACATGGTGGTTATCCCACTAAATATTATGGAGCTGATTACGGAATTCATGGAGATGTAAATAATATTCCATGGGATACTAAAATTCTAATAGATACCCACGATTTATGTAAAGTTGAGTTTACCGGTAGAAGCATGAGAAGCCCATTTGAAATACAGAGAATAATCTCATTAAAATCAAATGAAACATTTATAGAAATAGAACAAGAAGTAAAAAATTATGGTGAAGAGGATTTAGATATTGTTTGGTTAGAGCATATAGCTATTGGTGGATCTTTTTTAAATGAAAAATGTACTTTAACCGTTCCAAATTGTACTATTTTAACTCATCCAACTGATGCAGATAAGTCCTCAAAGTTAAAGCCTAACTTTTCAGGAAATTGGCCTTTTGTTGATATGAAAGATGGGAACAGGTCAGATTTCAGAAAAATTCCTGGTAAATCTGATAGATCATTAGACATGGCTTATTTTACTGATCTTTCTGAAGGATGGTATTCAGTAACAAACAATGAATTAGGTCTTTCATGGGCAGTAGAATTTCCTAAAGATATATTTAAGTATATTTGGTACTGGAGAAATTTTGGGGGTAGTTATGGCTATCCATTTTATGGACGTTCCTATAATGCTGGTCTTGAACCTTGTACAAGTTGGCACAATGATGGCGTAAAAGAAGCTCAAAATAATGGAACAGCACTACCAGTAAAAGCTGGAGAATATATATCTGCAAAAATGAAAGCAGGTATTATTTTAGGAAATACAACTGACCAAAATAAAAATCCATTCATTAATAGGACATAAAATTTTCAAGTTGTATTTTTTTTTTATATTATTTCAATTATGTATAAAGAAAAAACAAATGAATTAGGAAGTAATTTATCTGAAGAGTTCTTAACTTTATTAGAAGTAATTACGGATGATTATAGTCCTAGAATAGATTCTGATAATCAACAATATATTACCAATTATAAGAAAACTCAAAAAGAACAATTGGAAAATTCATTTGCTGGAATTTTATCCCACGTAAAAAAGGATAAAGTTAAAAATGGAAAGCTTAGGCTAACATTTGATAATAAAAAAAATTATAATTTATTTTTAGAAAAATGGTACGGCAATCAAAAAATAAAACATAGAGAAGAAATGAAAGAATACATAACTGAAATATATAATGACAGTTTAATATTAGCTCTCACTAAACCTTTAGATTCAAAAAATTAATTTATCTATTTACCTTGAAGGTCTGCATCCCATCCACCTTTAGCCATAATACCACCATCGACATTTATATATTCTCCAGAAATATAAGAAGCTTTATCACTACATAAAAATGAAGTTACTTGTCCTATTTCATGAATTTGACCTACTCTACCTATAGGTATAAGTTGCCCTAGAGATTCTAAACTATCGTTTATATCTCCTGTAATAGATTTTCTAACCATTGGAGTATCAAATGCACCAGGACAAACTGCATTAATTCTAATGTTTTCATTTATATAATCTAAAGACATTTGCCTAGTAAGTGATAAAACTCCACCTTTACTAGCAGCGTATGGGGGAACAAGCTTTTGAGACTGTAAACCTTGAACGCTAGATATATTTACTATAGATCCACTACCATTTTTTCTCATATAAGGTATAGAATATTTTGACATCAAAAAGTAACTCTTAAGATTTACATTAATAATTGCATCCCATACTTCTTCAGGGGTTTCTTCTACATTTCTATAAGATGTTGGAGGTTGAATTCCAACATTATTAACTAAAATATCTAATCTTCCATAATTTTCTAAACATTTTTCTACAACAATTTTAGGATTATTTGATTTTTCAAAATTTGCTTTGATAAATAAAGCATCTCCCCCTGAAGTTTTAATATCTTCGACGGTTTTTTGTCCAAATTCATCAGATATATCCGCAACACAAACTTTTGCACCTTCGGATGCAAGAATATCTACTATTCCTTTTCCTATACCTTGTGCACCACCAGTTACTATAGCTACTTTACTATCATGTTCTCCCATTTTTCCTCTTTCTATGAGTATTGTGAGTATTGTTCAAAAAAATTATACACGATATATGTTTTTACTGGTAATATTGAAAACAAATTATTGATAAGGAGATTTATGGATTATCATATAGAAAAAATTGCCTCTCCTGGAGCAATTGTTGGTGAAGGACCTTTATGGAATCCCGAAGAAAACAGAATATACTGGACTGATATACAGAGTGGAAAATTATTTAAATATAACCCTAAAGATGGCTCAAATAAAATAATTCATCATGGAGTAGAAGTTGGAGGATTTAGATTTAATGAAGGTGGAGGATTAATTCTTGGTACTTGGGAAGGGATTATGCTTTGGAAGTCAGATAAAGATTTCAAATGGATCAAAACTGGTACTTTGGAAGGAAAAAACATTCCTTTTCGAATAAATGATACTACTGCTGGGCCAGATGGAAGTTTTTATTGTGGAACTGATGCCACAGATTGGCAAAATGATATTTTATTTAGAGTTAATATTGATTCAAGTATAGATATTATTGATGAAGGGATAACTCTTTGTAATGGGATGGGATTTTCTCCTGATGAGAAAAACTTTTATAGTACTGACACTCTCGCAAAAACTATTTATAAATGGGATTATAACCATAAAACAAAATCTTTATCAAATAAAAAAGTCTTAGTGAAAATAGTTGATGAAAATGAAGGGATGACTGACGGGATGACTATAGATTCTGAAGGATTTATTTGGTCAGCTATATGGGGAGGATCGAAAGTTATAAGATTTGATCCAGATGGTAAAAAAGAAAGAGAAATTATTTTTCCTGCTACACAAACTTCTTGCCCAATGTTTGGAGGTAAAGACTTAAATGAACTTTACGTTACAACAGCTTCTGCTGGAACAGGAATGACTAAAGCCGAAGCAATTGGGATTGAACCAAAAGGATATGACTATAATGCATATAGGGGTGGAGATTTATTCAGAGTGAAATTAGATATACAAGGCAAGCTAGATTATAAAACTAAATTCTAAATAAATAGCTTACTATTAGTACTTATAGCTAATTAATGTATACTAGGTTTTGAGGCAAATCCAAATACTGCATTTATTCCAAAAAGCCTCCTCTTAGAGCCTTCCAGAATTTAACATACGGTTCTTCGAGTTAATTAATTCTGATAAATATAAAAAAATTAGAATTTAGTTTTCTAAACCTTTTTCAATTTTCATAATTTTTTCTATAGCTTCTCTTAATTGTCCATTTTGAGAAAATCTTTCTTTAGGGAAAGTATCTATAAATCTTGTTACAACAGATGCTAAGTAGTTTTCTGTAATGGGGTTATCTTTAAAAATATTGGCATAAGTACCATTTTCTCCATAAAATTCCCAACAATCTTCAACTAAGGAATTTATTTTATTTTTTCGGATCATCATATTAATAATGTTAGTATATATAAGCAGATAGCTAATTAAATAATCGATTAAAAGCTTTTTTTAAATGATTCTTATAATAAATAGTAAATAAATAAAATAACATAAATAAAAAAAATATGGTTTACGACTTAGTAATTAAGAATGGAACAATATTAGATCCAGTCAGAGGTATAAAAGAAAAAAGCGATATTGGTATATCTAGTGGAAAAATAAGAGCTATAGAAAAAAATATTTCTGACAATAATACAATCGATATTATTGAAGCAAAAAATAAATTAGTAATACCTGGATTAGTAGATCTTCATGTTCATGTTTGGTGGGGAGTTGCACATTTATCTGTTGAAGCCGATCCTTTTTGTTTGGAAAGAGGAGTAACAACAGCCATTGATGCGGGATCATCTGGATCAAATACAATTTCAGGTTTTCATAGATATGTTATTTCAAAAAGTAAAACAAGAATTTTAGCATTTTTACATATTTCTGGAATGGGTCAACTTGATAATGATATTGGAGAGCTTGAGGATATTAGGTGGG
Source organism: Dehalococcoidales bacterium (assembly GCA_009937255.1). Taxonomy (GTDB): domain Bacteria; phylum Chloroflexota; class Dehalococcoidia; order Lucifugimonadales; family Lucifugimonadaceae; genus TMED-70. The sequence continues at coordinate 27,710 of JAACCT010000032.1, read as the reverse complement.
CTAGAGTTGAAAAAGCCATAGAAGCTTCTTTGTTACATTCTGAATCAATAGTAGGCATAAAGGTAAGACTTTCTCATGACATCGTAGGCGAAAATGACTTAATTGCATTTAATAGAGGGCTTGAAGCTGCTAAGGAAATAAATAAGCCTATTATGATACATATTGGTGGCTCACACAAAGCTCTTGAGTCTATACTCCCTAGAATGAGAACTGGAGATATTGTTACTCATTCATTTACAGGAAGGCCTCATGGAATTTTAGATAATAACAATAAAGTTATAGATATTGCCTTAGACGCTATAAAAAGAGGGGTGATCTTTGATGTAGGTCATGGCGCTGGATCATTTTCATTCCCCGTTGCAGAAAAGTGTATGGAACAAGGAGTTGTACCAGGGACAATATCATCAGATATTCATAAATATAATGCTAGAGGACCTGTATTTGATCTTCTAACTACTTTATCTAAATATTTATATTTAGGATTAAGTTTAGAGGATGTGATTTCAAAAGCTACATCAGCTCCTGCAAAGGTAGTTAATCTTGATTCAAATATAGGAACTTTAAATATAGGAGCTGATGCAGACATAGCAATAATAGATCATATTAAAGATAAAAAGTTCAAATTTAGAGATGCAGAAAATAACTTACGAGAAGGTAAAGAATTATTAATTCCGAAGGTAACATTAAGAAAAGGTGAAAGATTTTCACCTAAACATGGTATTCATGAAAACTTACTATAATTAAAAAAATATATAATAAAAAAATGATAAAAAATATCTTGATTCTTAAAGAATATATTGAACTAAATATTATTACTTTAAATAAAAAAAATATTGTATTGATTTTAGGTGCATTATTTGTAGTTTACTTTTTTATGACCAATGTTCTTTTATATGATTTATATGATTTACCAAAAAGTAAGTCTGGTGAACTTGAAAGCCGGTCATATGAAACAGATGCATACAAATCCAGAAAGTAATATAAATTATAAAAAATTCTATTGAAATTGAACTATGTTTCTTATGTGGAATATCAAAATATGAAGTTCCTATGTCATTTTTTATTACTAGTTATATAAATAAAAACTCTAGTAATAAAAATTTAATAGTTTTTTGTAAATATTGCCATAATATGAAAATTTATTTATATAGTATTCAAAATCAAGATATTTATAATGCTATATTTTGGGGAAGCTCTAAGCATTTAAGTATCAGAAAATCACTCAATAATTCTTCTAGGAAATGGATATCTAAATTAGAAAATTCTCCTAATGAAATTATTGAGGAATTTAAATTTAAATTAGAAAATACTTTTACCTATAAACAACTAAATTTGTTAAAAAAAATCTTACTTAATAAAAATCTAAATTTGGAGAATAAAAATGGATAATTTGATTGAATATAGAAAATCAGATGAAGAGATATGGATAGAAGAGTTTGAAGATTGGGTTCCTCAAAGAATCTATGATTCCCATATTCATATGATCAATAATGCTTTAATTGAAGAATCAAGCTTACATAAAAATAGGTTCCCTGACACACCTTTAAATACTATAAATAAATGGTACAAAACTGTTTTCCCTAACAGAGATGTTAATAGTTTAATTTTAGGAAAACCGCTGATAGGTACCGATATAAATGCTCATAATGAATTTATCCATAAAGAAATTAAAAATAATAATCTCTTAAGATCACATAGACTAACTACTCCTAAAGATAAATTAGAGCAAATAGAAAATGATATAAAAGAGAAAGGATTTCAAGGCCTAAAAGTTTATAGATATGTTTCATCTAATGGAGATATCAATGAATGTAATATAGATGATTATTTAACCCATGAACAAATGGAACTTGCTAATAATATGGGTCTATGGATTACTTTACATATGGCAAAACAAGATGGATGTAATGATAAAGAAAATTTAAAAAACTTAACTGAATACACAACAAAAAGATACCCTAATATCAAATGGATATTAGCACATGTAGGAAGATCTTTTACCTACAGACCTATAGAAAAAGCCATTGATACTTTGAAGAATTTACCTAACATATGGTATGACCTTTCAGCAGTAACAGATATACGGCCTTTTATGACTTTGTTTAAGAATGAAAATTTAAAAAGAATTTTTTATGGTTCTGATGGTATAGAATCTGTTTCTTTTCATGGAGCTTACACAGCGTACGGTCATTTTCACTATCAAGTAGCAATTGATCAAGTAGAATCATTAAATTATTCCCATACTTCTAATAGACCAATAATTTCTCTTTACGAACAATTACTTTCAATAAAACAAGCTTCAAAATTTTGTGAACTCTCTGAAGAACAAATTGAAGATATATTTTGGAAGAATGCTGTTAGAGAATTTAATATAGATTGGCAATAATTTTTAATATATTGTCATAAATAAAAGTATATACTCTGTAATTTTATAAAGTAATCATATAGAAATATAAAAAATGAAAATAGAAGAATTACATATTTATCATGTAGCAATGCCATTAATTGATCCTTGGATTACATCTTATGGTGCGGATTATGAAATACATTCCATTTTAATTAATGGTGTATGTGATGGGTACGAAGCATGGTCAGAAACCTGTGCTCTAGAATTACCTACATATTCATATGAAAGTGCTAATTCTATTTATTATAATATTTCTGAGGTTTTTGGGAAAAAAATCATACATAATGAATACGAAACTCCAGAAAATTTAAATAATGACTTAGGACTTTATAAAGGAAATCCTTTTGCTAAAGCTGGGTTAGAAATTTTATGGTGGACTTTAGCTAGTGAAATAAATAATATACCTCTTCATAAACTATTAGGTGGTACTAGGAATCAAGTAAAAGCAGGAGCTGACTTTGGGGTTGAAAAAGATATAGATACTCTATTACAAAAAATACAACCAGCAGTTGATAATGATACTCCAAGAGTTAAATTGAAAATAAAAAAAGGGTGGGATAAACAAGTCCTTGAAGCAGTTAGTTCAACTTTTCCCAAAACTTTATTTCATGTAGATTGTAATGGTGGTTACTCGCTAGAAGATATAGAGTTTTTTAAATCTATAGATAAGATAGGTTTAGCTTTTATAGAACAACCATTTGAACCTGAAGATTTAATTGATCATGCTAAATTATCAAAAATATTAGAAACTCCTATATGTTTAGATGAATCAATAAATAGTATAAATAAAGCAAAGCAAGCGTTAGAAATAGAAGCTTGTAAATATATTAATATCAAGCCTGGTAGAGTTGGAGGTATTACTAATTCTTTAAAAATAAATAGTTTAGCCGAAGAAAATGGTATCCCAACTTGGATAGGAGGAATGCTTGAAAGTGCACTGGGAGTAAGTATATGCATTGCTTTAGCAACTTTAAATAATTTTACTTATCCTGGAGATTTATTTCCATCAAGCAGATTTTATAAAAATGATTTATGTGAACCAATTAATAATTTTAAATCTCCTTATATTTTTGAACCTTCAAAAAAATTACCAAAACCAAATAAAGAGTTTTTAAAAAAATATACTATTAAAGAAGCTCATCTAAAGTAAATATTACTAAAATTTAGTATTAATCAAGTTCATAAAAATATATGTGAATGTTTTATAATATCTGTATGGAAAATATGGAAAATCAAAACGAAAAAATCAGAGATGATCTTAAATTAATAAAAAGTGATCTTAAGACTATTTCAAATAAATTAGAAATTTTAAAGCAAAAGAAAAAAAACTTAAAAATAAAAAAAGATAATAATCTAAACTTAGATCAGGTAAAGAAAAATCGATTAAAGGAACTAAACACTAATAGGCTTTTTATGTGTTTAATAATGTCTTATATGTATAGAGGAGAGCTTGAAAATGTTCATAATAAATTCCTAAAGATTAGCTTCCAGGAAAGGTCACAAGAAATATCAACTAGTAAAAAAATTATTGAGTATGTAGCTCATGCAAGTATTAGACAAGGATGGGATACAAAACTACCAGAGTTATATATTAATTATGAAAAAAGAAATAGCAAATTTTCAAAAAAAATTGATCGAATTTTAGATTGGTTGATAACACATGAACATATACAAAAAGATCCAAATGGATTTTATAGTTTTCAAAGACCAGAAAAATATGGAAGTAAAGAGCTTAGTGAAAAAGAAATAAAAAAACTTAAAGCGATTGAACTCCTTCCTGCAGGATCTAAAATACCAGTTATTATTTCAACCTTAGATCGAATAGAATCTAAGGTACCTATTCCCTCCTCAGCTATTAACTTATTAGATATTGAAGACTATAAAAATAAACGAAAAGATTGGGAATAAAAATAATAAATTATTTTTATTACATTATTGAAACAGATTTGTAACATAAATTAAACAAATGAAATATAAATTTATTCTAATTGTTATTACTTAGAGCAATTTCAGAAAGTATATAATTAGGAGGAAATTATGGATTCAGGTTCAATAGCTTGGATGTTGATATGTTCAGCTTTAGTTTTATTTATGACTCCAGGTCTTGCATTCTTTTACGGTGGATTAGTTAGAAGAAAAAATGTAATTTCAACCTTAGTGTATTCTTTTATTACTCTTGGACTTGTTAGCGTTATTTGGGTATTATGGGGATACTCTCTTGCTTTTGGAGATGGAGGAAATGGTTTTATAGGTAGTTTTAGTAATTTAGGTTTATCAGGTGTTGATTCAACAGATGATCAAATATTTGCTATTTTTCAAATGATGTTTGCTATTATTACACCAGCTCTTATCACAGGAGCTTTTTGTGAAAGATTTAAATTTAAAACCTACATGGTCTTTCTAGTTCTTTGGGTTACTTTAGTATATGCACCAATTGCCCATTGGGTATGGGATTCAAATGGTTGGTTATTCAAAATGGGTGCATTAGATTTTGCAGGTGGAGCTGTTGTTCATATTAATGCTGGTATGGCTGCCATTGCAGCAGCTGCCCTTGTCGGAAGAAGAAGAAATATTGAAAGAGGTGTAGAACCTCATAATGTTCCCTTTGTGATACTTGGAGCATCTATTTTATGGTTTGGATGGTTTGGTTTTAACGCAGGCTCAGGATTAGCAGCAGATGGTATTGCTGTAAGCGCTTTTCTTGTTACAAATACATGTGCTGCAACCGCTATGATGATTTGGGTATTATTAGGAATGTTCCATGGAGGTAAAGTTAGTGGAGTAGGTGCAGCTACAGGTGCGATTGCAGGATTAGCTACAATAACACCAGCAGCTGGGTTTATTGGAGTTGGATCTGCTTTGATTTTAGGTGTAGCAACTGGAATAATTACATTTTATGCAGTTTACTTCAAAGAAAAAGTTAACCTAGATGATGCTCTTGATGTTTTTGCAGTTCATGGACTTGGTGGAATTGTAGGATTATTTGGAACAGGAATTTTTGCAAAAAATGGAGGATTAATTAATGGTTCCTCAGAACTTTTTATAGATAATCTTATTATGATTATTTCAACTATGGCATACTCATTAATTATGAGTATAGTAATATTAAAAATACTAGATATTATTCCAGGTCTTGGGTTAAGATCGACTGAAAGTGAAGAAGATTTAGGACTAGATATAAGTGACCATGGCGAGAGGGGCTATGTTGCTGATGGAGCAGATTAATATTATTAAAAAATAGGAGATAAAATGATTAGAATTGATGCAATTATAAGGCCTGAAAGAGTAAATATTGTACTAGAATCTATGGCTAAAGCAGGTTGTACTGGTTTCACTTATAGCAATGTAACAGGCAGAGGAACTCAACAAGGTGTAGAAGTTTTTACAGGAAGAGGAAGCTCTACAACTAATAGAGTTTCACTTCCTAAAGTTATGGTAACTGCTGTAGTAGAAAAATCTAATCAAAAAAAAATTATTGAATCTATCATAACTGCTGCTAAAACAAGTAGTAATGGCGAAATAGGAGACGGAAAAATTTTTATTTCAGAAATTTCTGATGTAATTAGGGTAAGAACTGGTGATTCTGGAAAAGAAGCTTTATAAGTTATCTTTTTGTTTCCCCGAAACTACCAATATCTTAAATAAGAGAAATTACTCTTAAAATACTTCTATATTGCAATCTAAAAAATGTCACAGTTATAAGACAAAATGCTTAAGCATTTTATTTTTATATTTAATATCTTATAATCCTTTTTAAAACATAAATAAAATCGGAGGGAATATGGATATCAATTCTATAAGCCAATTTAGTTTCTACTTTGGAACAGCTGCAATGCTTTGTTCAGCAGTGTTTTTCTTTTTCGAAAGAGGAGAAGTTAATCCAAAATGGAGAACTTCAGTTACAGTTGCAGGTCTAGTTACTTTTATTGCTTTCTTTCATTATTGGTATATGAGAGATGCTTGGGGTCCAGCACTTGCATCAGGAGATCTAACACAGTTAAGATACATTGATTGGCTAATAACAGTTCCTTTGCAAATTGTAGAATTCTACTTGATACTAAAGGTAGTAGGAAAAGTTACAATCAGTTTATTCTGGCAATTACTAGTAGCTTCACTCGTAATGCTTATTGGTGGTTTGCTTGGAGAAATGGATGTTATAGATGCGACAATAGGATTTGTGATTGGTATGATTGGATGGTTATACGTAGTTTACCTTATATTTGTAGGTGGAGCTGCAAAAGCTAGTGCTGAAGGTGGAAATAAATCTGTTCAGTCTGCTTTCAATTCAATGAAACTAATTGTTCTTGTTGGTTGGGCTATTTATCCAATCGGCTACATACTAGGAAATATGATTGACATAAACGATGGTGTTCAAATTATGAATATCGTTTATAACTTTGCTGATCTAATAAACAAAACTGCTTTTGGATTAGTAATTTGGGCTGCTGCTAAACAAGATACAAATTCTTAATAAATTAAGAAACTATAAATTATTAGTTCTTAATAACTCTCGGGATATATTATTTCCTGAAAGTTATTAAGAACTATAATATAAAAAGTTTCTGTGGCATTAAATTAATTATAAATATAATTTTTCTGATAAATAAAAAAATCTATCGATCTTTGGAATAGATTATATTTATAAATATAGAATTAAATCTTATTTTTGAGAGTTCCTTTAATTTTGAAAAAATAAGATTGAGTGTTACTTAATGCTACTGGAACTAATAAAGAATAAAACTCTAAATATTCAAGTATAGATATTTTGAATATATTGCTAATATTATTTTTATAAATAACATACAAGGAGAATTCATGGACTTAAATAAAATTATTGAAGAATTTAAGAAATATGACTCTGCTACTGTTCAAAATGCAATGATTTTAGTTAGAGGTTATGTTGAAGCAAAAATAGATTATACTTCTCCAGAATTAAAATCTTACAATTTTAAAGAACCTATCGTCGGAATTGCAGTTACAGCTAAAGTAACTCCACTAGATGAACCTAAATCAAAAATAGATTTTAACGATTTTTACATAAATATTAAAGATTCAAATTTTCCTGTTTTTGCCGTTTTAATGGACGTTGAAGAAGAAAATGGTAGAGCGGCAATCATTGGCGATGTTATGGCTCATATGGGCAAAGCATTAGGTGCTGTTGGTATGGTTGCAGGAGGTTCAATAAGAGATATACCTGGTATAAAAAAAGCAGATATGCCAGTTTGGGGTACTGGAAGAGTCCCAGGACATGGTCCCTTTAACCTTGTAGAAACACAAGTTCAAGTTGAAGTTGCAAAATTAATAATAAATCCAGGAGATTTACTTATTGGAGATGAAGATGGTTTAACTAGAATTCCATTAGAGATAGCTGAAGAAACTCTTAATAAATGTAAAGAAGTAAGAGAAAAAGAGACACTAATGATGTCATCAGATGCTTTGAAAAAAAGATTTGATTTATATTAAATCTTTCAACTTAAGATATTTTGATACAAAGGATAATACTTTCAATTATAGTTTGTAAATTTCCCAAAAAAAATTTTAGACTATTGATTGATAAACTAATTGAGAAATATCTGCTCTTAAGTCAGAACTATAAGACTTACCAAGCATTTGAGACATAAAAACAACACTTATTTTTTCAGTTTGATCCACCCAAAATTGTGTAGATGCTGCCCCACCCCATGAAAATTCTCCTTTGGACCTTAAACTCATATTTTTAATAGGATCTAATACAACGGATCCACCAAGACTAAATCCTATACCATTATAAAATCTTGTCCCCCACTTACCACCTTTTGCTATATCTGGTAAATCTAAATTTCCTTCCAAGTGATTAGACATCATAAATTCAGAAGTTTTGGATCCTATTAAATTTTCTTCACCTATTGATCCTTTATTTTGAAGTAAATTACAAAATTTCATATAGTCGTCAATGGTAGATAATAAACCACCACCACCAGAATAACTTTTTGGGATATCAATATAAGAACTGTTAATATGATCATCTTCAAGCGTATAATTATTTGATTTTTCATCAAAAATATAGCAGTTTGATAGTCTATCAATCTTATCATTAGGTACCGTAAAAAATGTATCTTTCATTTGTAGTGGGTCGAATATATTTTCTTTGAAAAAAGATTCTAAGTCTTTCTTAGCTATTCTTTCTATTATGAATCCTAAAATGTCTGTTGAAATAGAATAATTAAAATATTCCCCTGGAGAAAAAACTAATGGTATATCAGATAATCTTTTTATATATTCATCAGGTGTAAGTTTTTCTTTAGCTCTAGCTATTTCTATACTTTCTTTAAGATAAATTTTATGAACAAAAGAAGAATCTTCAAAATTATACGTAAGACCAGATCTATGCATGAGTAGATCTTTAATTTTCATTTTTCTTTTTGGTGGTTCAGTTAATAAATCATTAAAATCGCCTGACTTGTAAACTCTTAAATTATTCCACTCTGGTATATATTTTTCTACATCATCTGTAATTTTTAATTTTCCTTGTTCTAACAAAATCATTATCGAAAGACTAGTTATAGGTTTTGTCATTGAATATATTCTAAAAATTGAGTTTCTATTAATAGGTCTTTTTCTTTTAATATCTATCATTCCAGTTTGAAAATAATAAATATCTTCATTATTTTGTTGAACAAGAATTGAAAAATTTGGAAGTATATTTGGAATATACTTATTAGATATTATTTCCCCTAATTTTGAGATTTTTTCAACTGAAATATTATTCAAATATTTTTACCTTATTTTTTATTATTTTCAAACTATATCACTCAAATATATATATCAAAAGAAATAATTTTAAATTAACAAAGATTAAATATAAATCTCTTCTTTGTTACCTATTGGATTCGATGATAAAGATAGTTTATATAAATATTTTTTTTCTAGAGAAGTAAGTTTTTTATAATTTTTTGCTAATTCTACAGATTTTTTAAATAAAACTTCATCACCTGGTGGTAACAAAGAAGTAACGTTTTTTGATAATGTGAATTTAATAGACAAGTCCATTAAATTTGTATCTGTTATAGGTTTATACCAACAATTAGGATAAGTTTTTATTTCATCAGAATACCATTGTCTATCAGCCATTGATTTTAATGCTAAAACAGTTATATTTTTTTTATTACAAAGGTCTAAAATCTCATTTCCAAATTCATTCTTAAGAAGAAGTCCCCAATTTACAGGAAATAATATTGAATCAAAATCATAAAATTCAATTAATTTTTTTGCTATTGGAATTGAGTGGCATGAAAAACCTAAATATTTTACTAATCCAGATTCTTTAGCTTCTATCAAAGTTTTCATAGCACCTTGATTAGAAGTTATTTTTTCAAAATCTTCATTACTCTTCATTCCATGAAGTTGATAAAGATCTATATAGTCAGTATGTAGTAATTTTAATGACTTTTCTAAATCTTTTCTTGATTCTTTAAAATCTCTGTATTTAGTTTTACAAGCTAAAAAAATTTTTTTTCTATATTTTATTAGCCCCCGACCCATTAAATCTTGAGCATCACCATATCCTGGGGCTACATCAAAATAATTTATACCATTATCGACAGAGTAAGAAATTATATCTGATGATTTCTTATAACCAAGACCCTTAATAGATATCCCACCTAAACCAATAATCGATAAATAATCATTATTCTTATATTTTCTTTTATCCATAAAAAATTTATTTTATTTTATTTTCTTCTACTTTTTTATTTAAGGATATATTTTGCTGTTATACTTTATAACAATTAATACATATAAGGAGTATAAATTGTTTCTTGGCGCTGCATCTATGATCGGGACAACAGGAGCAGGTTCTAAAAGTACTATACCTCATGAATTTGATGTATTAACTTACAGTGATAAAGATTTAAATGAAGTTGCATCCATAGGCTATACAGTTCACAATATAGTTATTTCTGATCCAAATGTTTATTCAGACAAAACAATTACAGAAATTAAAGATAAGTTTCATAGAAATTCTGTATTTATAGGAAATTCTAGAGGTACTTATGGTGGCGGGCTTGTTAGTGATGACGCAAATATTAGAAAAAAAACAATATCATTTGTTGAAGATATGTGTATATTATCAAAAAAACTTGGTTGTCCTAGTACTTACTTACGACCTGGTAGCCTTAATGAAAAAGGAGCTTGGTTACCACACCCTAAAAATCACACGGATGAAGTTTTTGAAAGATTAGTAGAATCTACAAAAAAAATTTGTAAAATAGCTGAGTCTGAGGGTATGTTTCTTTTACTTGAAGGAGGTTATGTATCTCCTGTATATTCTGCTAAAAGAGTTAAAGAATTTTTTGAAGCAGTGGATTCAAAAAATCTTAAATTTAATCAAGATCCTGTAAATTTTTTATCATCATTAAATGATGCATATAATACTAAAGTATTTTTAGAAGAATTTTTCACTCTACTTGGAAAATACACTATAAGTGCTGACCTCAAAGACTTTACTGTTATTGATTCTTTAATGTTTCAACTTGAGGAGGAATATATAGGCCATGGAATGATGGATCAAGTTTATTTTCTAACTAGAATGCAAGAGATTTGTCCTAACGCACAAATCTTAGTAGAGCATATACCAAGAGATAAATTTAAACCTTCTTTTACTGAAACTATGAAATATTCAGATAAAGCAGGAATTACATGGGACAACTATTCATTATGAATTTTTCAAAAGAATCAATTATAAGCGCTGTACAAGAATATTATGAAGCCCTAAAAAATGCTTTAAATGGCTTAGATAAATATGAATTAAGTTGGAAACCAAGTATAGAATCAAATAATATAATTTTTCTAGTATGGCATATGTCTTTAATTGAAGATAATTTGATAAATAAAGTTCTAGGAAAAAAAGAAAGAATTTGGATTTCACAAGATTATTTTAAAAAATATCCTTCTTTAAAAAATGAAACTGGATATGGTTTTAATATCACTCAATTACAAGAGTTTCCAATTATGGATATTGATTGGTTAATGCATTATTTTGATAAAGTAAGAAATACTACAAATAACATGATAGAAAGTCTTACTAATGAAGATTTATCAAATGATTTTCTTTTTGGTTCAAATAAAGTTATTAAGGTTAAAGGATTTTGGGTATTAGGTAGATTAATTGTTGAAGAATCTCAACACTTAGGTCAAATAGCATATATTAGAGGTATGATAAAAGGCTTGAACAAATAATTAATTAGATTACCAACAAGTTTCACCACCATCAATAACTAACTCAGATCCGGTAACCCATGAAGATTCATCAGATGCTAGATATAGTGCTCCATAAGCAATATCTTTAGGATTACCTAATCTACCTAATGGAGTCATAGCAAGTCTTTCATTTCTAATTTGTTTATCTGAATGAATATCTTCTGTCATGGGTGTATCCGTAAATCCAGGATGAATTGAATTAGATCTTATATTAAATTTTCCATATTGTGCAGCTATTGTTTTAGTAAAGATTCTTGAAGCTCCTTTTGAAGCATGATATGCAGTAGAACTTCTTGCACTTCCAATTAAACCAAAAATTGATGAAATATTAATTATTGATCCTGATTTATTTTTTTTCATATTAGAAATTACACTTTGAGTACCAAGCATAACTGCAGTAGAATTTACAGAAAAAACCCTATCCCAGTCTTTTCTATTCATTTCTTCAAAGCTAGATCTCAAAGACATACCCGCATTATTTATAAGAATATCTATTTTACCCCATTTTTTTAAAACTTTATTTATGCAATCATTCCATTTATTTTCATCAGATACATCAAAACATTCTGAAAGTATATTTTTAGAATTAATATTTTGAGTAAAGTAATTTAGTTTTTCTAAATTATTATCTATAATACAAATCTTAGCCCCTTCTTCGATAAATAATTTAGAAATAGATTCTCCTATTCCTGATGCTCCACCAGTAACAATACTTATTTTATTTTTTAATCTATCTACCATTACATATTCCTTTATACTAATTCAAAATTCTGTTCTAAGTTAAATAATATATTTAATTTTCATATTATTATATAAAAGGTAAAGGGGAAAAAAGATGGATGAAAAAAAGTATATTTTAACATGTATGGAAAGAGCCAAATCTTTACTTCACGAATATTTAAATAATTTAAATATGGAACAAGTATGCTATCAACCTTCAGAAAATTCTAATTCAATTTCATGGATTGTTTGGCATACAACAAGAGCATTTGATAGAAGAATTTCTCTTTTAGACCGAAAAGAACAAGTTTGGATGTCATCAAAGTGGTACTTAAAGTACAATTTACCTGCATCTGACCAAGATTTAGGAATAGGACATTCAATAAAAGATATATCAACTATAAAACCTTCTAAGGTCGAAGATATGTTAAATTATTTTGATGAAGTATATATAAAAATGATAGCTTTTTTTGAAAATAATTTTTTTGATTTAGATAAAAAAATCTCAGAAACTGAAAATTCTATAGGTCATGAGCTTATGAGAATGAATACAGGAACTTTCCAACATTGGGGACAAATAAACTATATTAGAGGAATAATTGAAAATAGAATCTGGTACACCGGTAACACACAAGAAAAACGCTAAAAATTAAATGAAAAACTTTAGATTAATTTGATTTTAATTTCCAAATTGCTGATTTTTTTTCGTCAGTTATAATAAAAATTTCTCCTTTAGAATTTATATCAACATCTCTCAATCTACCTATTTCATCTTTAAAAATGATTTCTTTGTCAATAATTTCTCCTTTATCTATTTCTAATTTGAGTAAAAATTTATACTTTAAAGAAGTAATTAGTATATCTCCATTCCAGTCTAAAAATTCTTCTCCAGAATAAAAAACAAGATCGCTCGGAGCAATTGATGGAACCCATGATAATATTGGAGATTTAAATTTTTCAGAAAAACTTTCCCCGTCTCCTATTTTAGTTCCACTATAATTAGTGCCACCCCATCCAATTTTATCCCAACCATAATTTTCACCACCTTTAACCTTCCCTAAAAAATCTCCACCTTTTGCTCCATGATTAGTTATAAATATTTCACCTTGAGGAGATAAAGCCATACCTTGAGGATTTCTCACACCTATCATAAAAATTTCTTTCAAAGAATTTTGATTATTATAAGGATTTACAGGTATAGATCCATCTAAATTTATTCTAATTATACTGCCAGTATGAGACATTAAATCTTGAGCAGCTGATCCTTGTCCTCTTTCTCCAATTGAAGCATACAAATAATTATCTTCAATAACTAATCTAGATCCAAAATGTACTCCATCTTTATAGTAAGGTTCAGATTCAAATAATAATTCAAAATTTATTAAATCTGTATATGGTTTTAACAATTGCCCTCTACCTATCGCGGTAGTTAATTTATTATTTGAATCTTTTTTACTAAAAGTTAGATACAAAAAATCTTTATTTTTTTTTATATCTAGTAATCCTCCTTGACCATGCTGTATAGATGGAACTTGATGATTAATATAATGTGATTTATTGTTATCTAAATTTATATATATTAAATTTCCATTTTTTTCTGAAATAAGTAATTCGTTATCATTAATAAAATCAATAGCCCAAGGATTATTAAAATTGATATTTAAATTAATTTTTTCTAACTGAATAGTAGTTTGATCTAATAAATTATAATTTTCATAATTACTTATTATGTTATTAGTAGATTCATCAGTTACTTTTGTACAACAAAAAAATAAGAAACATAAAAAAAATAAACCTAACAATTTTTGAGTTTTTATATACATATTTAAAAAATATTCCTTATTTAAAAAAGTAGATTAATAATTTTTCCTATAATATATTTTACAAAACATAAATAAAAAAAATAAATATATAAATGACAAATAAAGAAAATGAGAATTTAGAATATGGACTACCTAGTCACGAAAACATGGCTATTAATGAAGAAAGTCTTATTATGGGAACAAAACCTTACTCTTATCATGTAGATGGTAAAGAATGGGGAAAAATACCTAATGATTGGACATTAAAAGAAGCAACTGCTGTTGCTGTAAATAGTAATGACGAAGTTATAGTTTTTAACAGAGGAACAAAACCCATAATAGTTGTTGACACAGATGGAAATTATTTAAATTCTTGGGGGGAAAATATTTTTACAAATGCACATGGAATTAGTGTCGATGATAAAAATAATATTTATTGTGTTGACTCAGGTGATAATACAGTAAGAAAATTTGACTCTTATGGAAAATTGATTTTTCAAATTGGAAAAGAAGGAGAAAAAGCTGAAAAAATGAGTGGTCTTCCATTTGCAGTACCTACTCAAGTTGCAATAGATTCTAATAATCAAGACTTATATGTTGCAGATGGTTATTCAAATGCAAAAGTGCACAAATATAATAAGGATGGCAAATACTTGTTCTCTTGGGGAGAATCAGGCACAGGTGAAGGTCAATTTAATATAGTTCATAATATATCTACTGATAGTGAAGGTTTAGTTTACGTAGCCGATAGAGAAAATCATAGAATACAGGTTTTTGATAAAAATGGGAATTATTTAGATCAGTGGATTAATTTATCCAGAGCTGCTTGTTTATATATCGATAAAAGAGGTAAAGAAGATATTTTTTATGTAGGAGAATATTTTTCTGGAATTGCCTCTAACGATATTGGAATAAACTTAGGTCCTAGGATTTCAATTTTTAATAAGTCAGGGGAATTATTATCTAGAGTTGGTATAGATAGTTATGGTCCAAGTACAGGAAGATTTTATTCTCCACATGGAATATCTGTTGACTCAAAAGGTAACATTTTTGTTGCTGAAGTTTCTTATAGTGATTATGGTCAATTTATGAATCCTAAAAGAGAACTTAGATCATTACAAAAATTGACAAAAATCTAATACAAAGTTTATTTCCTAAGGATATTATTTATATAATATTTTTATGAGGGATGTAAAAAATTTAAGGATTTAAAATGTTTTGGTTTTTAATAATATTATTTATCATCTATCTTATTCCAACTTATATTGCACAAATAAGAGAATCTAATCATAGTACTGGAATTACTTTATTAAATATTTTTTTTGGCTGGACTATTTTTTTATGGATAGTTTGTTTTATATGGGCATTTATTTCTACAACAAAAAATAATAAAAACCAAGAACTTAAGAAACGATTCTCAGGAACTAAGTTAATTCTTTTGACTATTTTAACTACAATTATTTTATTTATTAGTCTTTTCTATTTAGAAGATAATTTTCAACATATACATTTTAGAAGTGGATGGATAACAGATCGATTAATATATTACAATTGGTTGATTCTATGTCTATACGGGCATTTGTTTCTCACTAATAAGCCCACAAATAAAAAAATAAAGCATAGAACAGTAACTTATTTTTGGCTTAGAGAATATATTGGATTTAATATTATTACTTTAAATAATAAAAAAATTGCATTGATTTTAAGTACAATATTTTTAGTTTACTTTTTTATGTCCAATGTTCTTTTATACAATATTTATGATTAAATTAAAAGTTATTGAAGCTGCTATACCAAAACAAATTTCTAGTTGCCTTGCAATTAGGAAAGAAGTTTTTATTGAAGAACAAAAAGTACCTGAAAATGAAGAGTTAGATAATTTTGACTCTATTTCTTTCCATGCTTTAGCATATTTAGATTCGACTCCTATTGCTACAGGAAGATTACTAAATATTACTGAATCTCATATGAAAATAGGTAGAATGGCAGTTATAAAACAATACAGAAAAAATGGATATGGGAAAAAAGTTTTAAGATTTTTAGAAAAAAAGGCAATAGAATTAGGTGCAAAAAAAATAACACTTAATTCTCAGGAATATGTGAAGGATTTTTATATTAATTCGGGGTATTTAGAAAAAGATAATATTTTTCTTGAAGCTGGAATACCTCATATAACAATGTATAAAAATATATAAATATATATCTAATAATTTTCTATCATAAAATCAAATCTAATTTTGTATTTTAATATTAAAAGTTATCATAAGGAATTAATTTTTCTTTTTTTAATCTTTTCCATAACTGAGAATCGATATTGTAAGATATCATTTCTAAATTTTCTTCAATTTCTTTTGGGCTTCTAGGACCCGGAATAGTAGAGGCAACCGAAGGATGATTAATGCCAAATTGTAATGCAGTAGCTTTTAATGGAACACCAAATTCATCACAAATTTTTTTTATTTTTTTAGCTTTATTTATTATTTCTATAGGAGATGGTTCATAAAAAAAAGTAGATTCTTTTTCTAAATCAGAAGCTAAGATTCCACTATTATAAGGTCCTCCAATAATAATACTAATATTTTTTTCTAAACACATTGGAAGTAATTTTTCATAGGCTGAATAATCTAATAATGTGTATCTTCCTGCCAATAAAAAACAATCAAAGGAACCATTTTCTGCAAAATCTAAAAGCATTTCCCACTCATTCATACCAGCTCCGATAGCTTTAATAACTCCTTGAGATTTTAATTCTAATAGAGTTGGTAATGTTTCATTTAATGCAATTTCGTAATGATCATCAGGGTCATGTATAAAAATTATATCTAAATTATCAATTTTGAGTCTATTAAGACTTTCTTCAATTGATCTTAATACCCCATCTCTTGAAAAATTAAAAACTACATTATTTTTATATTTCGATGCTTTAAAATTAGTTTCAATCGCAGGAGTTATTTTATTGGATAAAGATAATTTTTTAGCCTCATTTTCTGGTAGTATCAGTCGACCAACTTTACTTGATATTACAAAGCTATCTCTTTGAATATTAGATAAAAAATTACCATATAATTTTTCACTATTACCAACACCATAAAGTGGAGCTGTATCAAAATAATTTATTCCAGATTCATAGGCTTTTTCTAAAATTTTTCTAGCAGTGGTTTCATTTAATTTTCCTAGAGGAGCTCCACCCATTCCTATATTAGTAATTTTTAAATCCGTAGTTCCTATTGATTTTTTTTCTAAACTCAAAGACATATTAATTCTTTCATAAAAGGCTGTTTATATTTTTCTACTATTTCTCTTAACCTTCGAGGATTATCAACAATTTCTTTACACACATGTCTAAGAAAATTAATATCCTTATTACAAATAATTTAAAACTTTTTTTAATATATTTAGATTATTTAAATATGATATATTATACGTTTATTGATCAAATAGTTTGTAACTAAATAAAAGGAAAAAAATGTTTAAAAGCTTTGATATTTTTGAAGCAAGGAAAGAGGGATATAAAACTTATAAAGTACCTGGAATCACTGTTTCTAAAAATAATGTAGTCCTTGCTACTTCTGAAGCACGGCCAGGAGATGGTAAGGATTGGGATTTTAATGATGTGATGATTCGTAGAAGTTTTGATGAGGGAGAAACTTTTGAAAAAAGGCAAATGGTTGCTAGTCATAAAGATATAGTACCTGGTCCTATTAGTAATTTTGTTATGATTCCAGACTTAAAAAATGGAAGAATAATAGCAGTATATTGCTGGAATTATTCAAGAGTTTTTAGAATATTTAGTGATGATGATGGAGAAACATTTACTAAACCTAAAGAAATTACTGAAACATTTAACAAATTTCAGAATGAATATAATTGGAAAGTTTGTGCTACTGGCCCAGGTCATGGAATACAATTAACAAATGGAAGAATGATAATTCCTGTATGGTTATCTGATGGATCAGAATCAGGACATAGACCTTCTATAATTTCATCAATTTATAGTGATGATAATGGTTTATCTTGGCAAAGAGGTGAAATTGTTTGCCAACATAATGATATTATCGATGAAAATTTACTTATCAATCCTAGTGAAACTATCCCTGTTCAATTAAGTGATGGTTCAGTAATGCTCAATATTAGAAGTGAAAGCTTGATTGATAGAAGGTTAATTGCTATAAGCCCTAATGGTGCCACAAATTGGGAAATAATAGGATTTGATAAAGCATTATTAGAGCCTGTATGTATGGCAAGTATTATAAAGAGTAATCAATTGAATGATAAAAAATCAAATGATATTTTATTTATAAATCCTGACAATATCGAGAATAATATGATTCCTCCTGGAAATAATTTACGACATGACAGAAAAAGACTCACTGCAAAATTAAGTTTTGATGATGCAAAAACATGGTATATAAATAAGATAATTGAAAAAGGACCTTCAGGTTACAGTGATATCGCACAATTAGCTTCAGGAGATTTTTTATGTATATATGAATGCGAAATTATTGAAAAAATGACTGATGCTAAATATATTAGAATTTCTAAATTTAATAATACCTGGCTAAAAAGTTAAAAAAAGTAATACTTATGAAATTTCAACAGTATCATCCAAATAAAGATTTCCTAAAAGTCTATGGTAATAGATATTATAAAGTCACAGATAAAAATAAGGATTACAGGAGTGAATTTGATAGTGGTGACTGTGTTGTTAGAGCTATAACTAAAGCTTTAGATATGGATTATTTAGATGTTGCTAAAGAAGTTGCTATAGATAACAAAAAGGATATTAAGAAGATATCAAATGGTAATATAATTCCTTATCAATGGTTAAAGGAATTAGGCTTTTATTATTTCTATAATTCAAAGTCTAAAAAATCAAAGTTTTTTTCTAATAAAATAGGTAGAAAAAACTCTTTTAGATCAGATTTACTATTCACTAGTACTAGTAATACAAAGATGAAGCATATTTATAATGAATTTCATAAGACAATGATGGATGATTTTATTGAAGAATTTGGGAAAAAAGATAAATTAACTATTATCTGGAATTTTTCTAGATCTCATGTAGCTACTTCAATTAACGATACTTTATATGATTCTTGGGACTCAAGAAATAAAGGTATTAATGGATTTTGGGCTAGATAATTTTAGCTCAAAAAAATAAAAGACAGAACAGACAGATCATTTCTTGACAGCTAGTATATACAAAATAATATTTTCTTAGGAGTAAAAATATGACAAAGATAGCAGATGTTATTCAAGTTTTTAACTGCCCTGGTCCAAAGCCTAATGGGCTTCAAGCAACAAAAGAAGGTTTATGGGTAATAGATCAAGGAAATAATTTTGTTTATTTACTCAATTGGAAAGATGGTCATACTCTAAAAAGCTTCGAAACAGAAACAGATAAATCTTCAGGAATTACAATTGATGACGAAGGAAATATTTGGATAGCTTCCACTTATAATTGTAAAATTTATAAAATAGATTCTACATCTGGAGAAACTATTGAAATTTTAGAGTCACCAGGTCAAGGAATGAATGCTACTAGAGAACATCAATCAGAAAAATATCAGAATACTGGAGATCATGGATTGGAATGGAAGAATGGATTTTTATATGTGGCATCACCGCCTTCCCAATTTATTCATGTTATGGACATAAAATCATGGACTGAAGTAAGTCGTACAAAAGTTCCTGGATATAGAGTTCATGGAATAGCTTGGGCTAAAGAAGAAGGTAATATATGGGCTGCAGATACCGCAATGGGTATTGTAACTCGAATTAGACTATCAGATGGAAGAGTATATGATAGCTTTAGAGTTCCTCATCCTGTACAGATACATGGTATGACTATTAAAGATAATGTGATTTGGTATTGTGATGATAGAAGACCTATTGGATATCTAGATGTAAGTATGGAACCAGATTTTTAAATGGATTGTAGATTTAGCTAGAAATCAAAAATTTTGGATATTAGATTATTCTCAAGATTATAAATATATAAATTAGGAGGTTAATATTGGAAACAGAAATTATAGTGAGCTATGCTCAAATTATTTCTGCAGTAGCGACATTCATTGTTGCATTTGTACTTTTATATGAACTCAAACAACAGCATAAGGATGCAGAAAGAGACTTGATTCTTCCAATTAATCAACAAAGGCTAGATTTAATCTCTTTATTATCTGATGAGAAAATGTCAGAAATTCAGTATAGAGGTAATCATGATTTTGAAGATCTTAAGGATCAAAAAGAAAGAACTAGGTATTATAGACAGTTTAGTGCAGAAATGTATTTGCATAATATCTCTAATCAATATTCTGATCTTATAAATATTGATGCAAAAAGATTCTTGAAAAATCAGTTAAGTCTTTTTCCTGGAATGAGAAAAATGTATAGGGAAAGTATGATCAGGCACCAATTACCAAATGATTTCGTCAATATGACAGATAAATATATAAAAGATATTGAACTTGAAGTTGGAGAAAAAGGTCAGATTAAAAACCTAACTAGAAGTGATTTAAAGTAATCATTAGACGTAGTAAATAGGATAGATAAATCAGACATAAGTAAGAAAAAGGTGATTCAACATAATAGAGATATATAATAAAGCTATGAAAAAAATACATAGAAAAATATTAATTAGAACTATATTTTGGATTGTGTATAGCTATATCCTTTACATAGCAATACTTGGTGGGTGGTGGCTGGGAGTTGCAATAATATCTCCAATTTTATTTTTTATTTTTTATAAAGAAGATATGCCTAAATTTTCAAGATCTAAAAAGAAAGATGAAATAAAAAATAATAAGAAATAATTCTTTAGGAAAATGTAAATAAGTATGATTTCCAAAAAAAAAAGATCATTTAGATGAATACTTATTCTAAAGTAACAATTAAATTTGGATATAAAAAAACTCCTGGAACTAATAGTAAAAGGAAACCTAAGACTATTACATATACAGAATCAATGGAGTTAGATTTATCAAAAATAAAACCATATTCTGAAAGTATCGAAAAATCGCTTAATAATACTTTTGTGACAGAAATGAGAATTGTTGATGAGATAATCTATAAATCTCCTCTAAACATCTGGAGAGAGCTATATGAGAAAGAAATATTACGATTTATTGAGGATAGAAGATACAGTTCAAAATTCGCCAGAAAAATTCTATATAATAAATACAAAATTTTAACTTTATTATATGAAAATATGGGACAAGAACTTATAAAAAATAAAATGATTAGTTATTTTGAACCTACTAAATCAAGAAGCTATAAAGGAAAATTCTTAAACTCTATCACTCAAAATAATTAAACATTATTTTGGTAAATTAGATTGCATTAATAATAAAGCTAAGGACAAATAGTACAAAAAATATAACTGCCAATACTCCAGCTAAATATCGTATTATTTTTCTTACTTTTAAATAATCAATCATATAGATATTATAAGTTATTAGATTAATTTCTTAAAGTGCCATTATTAGAATATATGCGATGTAAATAGATCCACCAACTATAGTCAAACCTATAACCATTGGTAAAGTTTTCTTAATAATAAAAAATAACATTTCAAAGCTAGTCATATAAATTTATTATAAAAGATATCAGCTTACCATCGCAATGAGACAACAAAGTACCAACTAAAAAGATCTATAAATTAGATTTAGTTTATATGTAAAGATAATTAGCTAAAATCGTGAAGTTCCCATGTAGCTATACCTTCAGGGTCTACATTCCAGTAATAAACTATACATTTCCCATTTAGTTCTGATAATGATGGAGCAGAAGTCTGAAAATAAGAAGAACCTTTCCATGCACTCCCTCCATCCTCTGTGTTAACTCCAACTCCAGTAGCAGAATATGTAGCAAATCCATCAGCAACAAACACAATACCTGAATCTGGGCACTCTCCTTGCCAATGTCCATCAGGTTTTAGTACACCTTGAAAAGTAACCATAGACTGAAGTACTTCAGTTCCTAAAAGATTTCCTCCAAGTGAAATCCCAGAAACTTCTATTCTTGGGCTACCATCTGCAGAAGGTAAAACTCTAGGAGTTGTAGAATATTTTATTGTTCCAATTTTTTTTAATGACATTTAGATTCCTTTATTTTTATCTTATAATTTCAAAACATATCAAAACATATTATAATAGATATTGTGCTATTGTTTTCTTGCGATAGCACTACCATGCAAATAGTAGTAAATATGTTTATTAAATTAAGAGAGTTTTTTAGTTCAAAATTCAAAAATATTTTCCACCAACAGCTTTGACTGAATCTAATAGATATAATGGTGAAATCCTAAATGATGTTTATGGACTAAAGGATATTTTATGAAAAATGAAAAAATAATTTTAGATATAGCAGATTACTTACAAGTTATGAATCTTGATCTTGAGAAATTAGATTCTAAATATCATAACAGATATAAGAAACAAGATTTTCAAACCTATTTAAGCTTAACCGAGCGTTATCCTCCTGATGTAGAGTACAAGAAGATAGGAGGTTATCCATTACCTTATCAAGATGTACCATTTCTTGAGCATAAAGATATTTATTTTTTTTCTACAAAATCAACTGAAGTAATTGGATTTATTGATGCACCAACTCTATTCAAAGAAGGAATTATAAAATTTCATAACTATAAAGGTATATTTGAAACTCCAAAGAGTAGAGGATACGATTTAATAATTGAAAAATATCTTTGGTATCCTATAAAGTTTATATCTGAGGTAACAGGTATATCAGAAGATAAAATAAATTCAGATGCTAAATCAGAAAAAATTTTGAGACATATTCCTAATACTCCATTGATCACAAATAATAGATTTAATGGTGAAAGCCTAAATGATTTTTATGGGATATAGTTAAATACGAATTACCCCAGTTCAAAATGTTCAAAATTTGAAAAGTTATCTATCTTGAATATTTACAGTTTTAGTTTCTTCATGAAAGGTGATCACTTTTCTGCTTTCAGATTTTCTCAAAACAATTGCGATCCAAAATGGAGTCCAAAGAAATCCAGTCAATAGAGTTACAATCGCATGTATGATATGAGATGATTTTTTTTGTTTTGAAACTATCACCAAATTTTCTTCTTCAAGATCTATAGACCAACCAGCAATAGCATATGCTATTTTTGCCTGCTTTAATGTTTTATACGTTATTTCCCCAGAAGCCATTTTTCTCCTTTATTAATAAATTAAATCTATCATGATCAGATTTTTTTTTCAATCAAAAGACCTAACAAATAATAAATCGCTTAAGGGTTTAATATTTCCTAAATTATGTCTGATTTATTTATCTATATAAGTTAGAGGTAATTAACTTTTTAAAAAGTTTGGTACAAATAGTTTATGGAATTAATTTTTATTGTATTATTTTTTATTTATTTATTACCTAGTGAAGTTCAATTTTCTTATATAGATTTTGAAAAACTAAAATCTATATATTTTAAAAAAAAATAAAGCACATTACAGTCACTACCCTAATAGGACATATCTTTGTAATACATCTAAAACTAATTCTTTATAAATAACTAGTTTTTAAAAAAAATTAGTGCCCATCAACTCTATATTCTTCTCTAATATCATTAAATATTTTAGAAATTCCAACTGTGCCATATCGCATAAGAGGTGCTATTTTCATCATAGTATAGCCTTATTAGAAATATAATAAAATATAAAAAAAAATAATGGTAAGACAGACAGAATTTTTCAAGACAGATAATATATATCAAAACAACTTACTGAAATAAAAAAAATATTAAAAATTATAAAAAACTTTTAATACATAGGAGAAAAATGAACTACTATAAACAAAATGATTCAAAAAATATACATCAAATTCCAGCGCATCATAAAGGAAAAGGGACTTTTGATGTTTGCCCATTATTTGATCAAGAACTAAAAATACCTATAAAAACACAAATCTGGGAACTATCCCCTGGATCAAATGAAGGTATGCATCATCATAGTGATAACGAAGCTTTGGAAGAATTTTATTATTTTTTGGAAGGTTCAGGCATGATGTGGGTTGGTAATGAAAAATTTTCTGTAATCGCTGGTGATGCAGTTTTAATTCCACAAAATATTGATCATGGATTTGAAAACACCGGCAATAAAAAACTAAAACTTCTAATTATTTGGGGGAAACCAAAAAAAAATACTAA
Organism: Dehalococcoidales bacterium; assembly: GCA_009937255.1. Taxonomy (GTDB): domain Bacteria; phylum Chloroflexota; class Dehalococcoidia; order Lucifugimonadales; family Lucifugimonadaceae; genus TMED-70. The sequence continues at coordinate 3,370 of JAACCT010000032.1, read as the reverse complement.
GTCATCACTTACTACTTCAAGTAAATAACTAATCTGCTAAACTTTCTAGCAAAGAGATTGATTCTGAAAGTACAGTTATAACTTTAGGTTGGCCATTAAAAGAAAGGATATATTAGAAAATTATGAAAATAACAAAGATTAGTATACGAAAATTACAAGGAAGATTTAAGTCAAAAGGCAAATTTTGGGAAGATAGACTTTTGAGGCCTATAGACATATATCCAGAATATGCAAATCAAGGGCATGAAAACGATAATTTTCAAAAAGGAGATATAGTTAACACTAGCTCCATATTCATAGAAATTCATACTAATGAAGGGTTATATGGAACAGCTGGCCCGATAGATTCATCACATGCATATATAGTAGAGAAATCCTTGTCTCCAATAATTATAGGCAAGGATCCGCTAGCAATTGAATTGATTTGGGATCAAATGCATAGACTAAATGTGCATGGCAGACAAGGCATTACAATGATGGCAATTAGTGCTATAGATTGCGCACTTTGGGATCTAAAGGGTAAATTTTATAACACTCCTGTATATAAAATTTTGGGAGGCCCTACCAGAAAAAAAATTCCTGCATATGCATCTATGCTAGGTTTTAATGTAACAGACATGAATTTAGTTTCAGAAAGAGCCAAAGTCTATAAAGAAAAGGGATTTACAGCTCAAAAATGGTTTTTTAGGTTTGGTCCTATGGCAGGTATAGAAGGCTTAAACAAAAATGTTCAAATGGTCAAAACAATAAGAGAGTCAGTTGGCGATGAATATGAAATAATGCTTGATTGCTGGCAATCAATGGACTACAAATATGTTGTTGAATTAGCAAAAAGAATTGAAGAATATAGGCCTTATTGGTTAGAAGAAACTGTAATGCCTGACAGAGTAGAAATTTATAAAAAAATTAAAGATAAAATCAATATACCTTTATCTGGAGCCGAACATGATTATACAAGGTGGGGGATGTTAAGATTTATTGAAAAAAATGCCCTTGATATTTATCAACCTGATATTTACTGGGCCGGTGGTTTATCGGAAGTTATAAAAATAGCAAACTTAGCAACTACTTATGATCTTATAACAATACCACACGGTCATTCATCTAATGCAACTCTTCACTTTTCATTGTCCCAAGTACCTATTCATACTCCATTTCAAGAGTATTTGATAAAGTGGAATCAAGTTCATCAACATTTTCTTAAGACTCCTGAGAAACCACATGAAGGATATTTTGAAGAAACAGAATCAATTGGACTCGGAATGGAATTAGATAAAGAAAAAATAGAAAAAGAGAATATTGTTGAAATAAAATAGGCATGTTCATATTTGGAAAAGGTATCTAAAACCTCTTCAAAAAAAATACTATCAAAAATAAATATTTTATTTTAGGAGTTTTGAAGAATATTCACCTAGAGGTATAATTTCAGGAAATTTAAAGCGACCATCATTTAATAATTTATAAATACTGAGGTCTTTTATTTCTAATTCTTCTTTTGTACATATATTCCACTCATGAGAACTAGGTTCACATTTGTTTGTATACACTGGATCTAGCGCGCCTATATTTGCAGCTACAGCCCAGTAAAAATATTCACTAGCCTGGCATGAATAACCGCAAGATTCATCGTAATATGAATACCATGCATCTTCTGGGTAATTTGAAGGCACATTTTCAAATTTTCCGCCTCTTGCTATATCCATTGCATTATTCAACTTAGAATTTATTTCATATCCAATTCCAAATTCTTCAGGGTAGGCATCGGACCATCCACGTGTAACAACATGCCACACTTCTTCAATATTTCCATCATAATTTCCGTCTTCAATAATACCTCCAAGTGCCCAGGCATCACTCATATACATGCTTGCAGCATAACCAATATTATCTTCACAAGGAGATCCTCTTTGTGAAGGAAAATGTTTCTCTCTTAATTCTTCTGTCCAAACAGGAACGACATAATTATTATCTCTCAATGAATTTATTACATTAATATCATCAGGGATACCATCCAGATCATTATCTATATATTCAGCCAAAATATTTGCAGTATGCATCATAAATTCTTCAGGAATAGAATCATGAGATATTACGTATACTCCAAAAACATTAATAAATTTATTAAGTTCAATTGATAGGCATTCAAAATCTGGATGTTTATCTAAGATTTCAAAGGTTACTTTTTCTGAGTCAGGATTAGATTTAGGAATTGAAATAGGTACAATATACTCCTTAGAGATACTTTTTTCTATGTGTGGAGTTTCATATTGCCTTCTTAAGTTTTTAAGGCTCATTTCAAGCAATAATATTTCTTTTGATAATTCTTTATTTTTTTCTTCTAATAAACTATTTTTTTCATAAACAGATGCATTTTGTTCTTCAATAAGTAATTTTTTTTCTGACTCATTATTTAAACCAGAAGGTAATTCAACTTCATTTGCAGCACATGAAAGAGCAAATAAACTAATAATAATTATAGGAAGAATCTTTTTCATAATTAAATTTTACCCCACTATTAAGTATAAAATGTGTAATTGACATAGATTTGATGAGACACATACTATCAATCTCAAAATTACTTTAACACTTTAACGGCACTCGGCATTAACTCGACATAATGCCACTTCTATTAGGTGGTATTAATGGGGTAATGGCTATAATAAAAAGTTCTTAAAACTAATCTTTTGAACTAGAAAAAGATCTTAATGTAATAAAAATCTTTAATACTTGGTGTATGGTTTTGGTTATGTGTAAAGAAAAAGAAAATATTAATTATTTTAATTAGAATCTCCCCTTATACCTGAACAAGAAAAAATTATAAGTGAAGAAGAAAATAGAAATGCTTATGAGCTTCAATTTTAGTTATTTTCTTTACTTTTATTTACATTTATTTTGTAGAATATATTATAGAAAAAACGATTAATCTAATCTAGGAGTAAAAATGTATCCAAGCGATATCAGATCAAAATTAGCAACTGGAAAACCTCTACTTGCAACCCTAATGCCTAGTTTTCAACCACATATAGCTAATGCAACATACAATTGTAAACCTGATTGGGTTTGGATTGATACAGAACATGATCCTTGGGGTACAGAATCAATGGGAACTCTATGTGTTGATGGTAGAAAAAAAGGTGTAGCTCCTGTTATTAGAGTTCCTTTTAATGATCCTTCTTATATAAAAAAAGCATACGATGTTGGAGCTGTTGGAGTAATGGTTCCTCAAGTTGATACTCCTGATGAGGTTAGACAAGCTATTCATGATGCTAAGTATCCACCAGTAGGTGAAAGAGGAATAGCTCCTTTTTTCGCACAATATTTAGATGGAGTTTCTGCAAGAGATGTTGTTGATAATGCAAATGATGAAACT
>JAACCT010000031.1 GCA_009937255.1 Dehalococcoidales bacterium | reverse complement strand
TGTTGCAAATCTACCTCCATCAAGCTGAACCATTGGATGTAATTCAGGAGGAAGTACAGGCAATACAGTTAGAACCATCCATTCTGGCCGGTTACCACTTTGTTTAAAGCTTTCAATAACTCTTAGTCTTTTAATTGCTTTTTTTCGTCTTTGACCTGAAGTCTGCTTAATTTCTTCTACTAACACATTAGTTGATTTCTCAAGATCAAATTCTTTTAGTATTTTTAGAATCGCTTCTGCTCCCATTTCTGCTACAAAAACAGGACCAAATTGATCTCTAAATTCTCTATATTTTGCTTCAGTCAAAAGTTGCATGACTTCTAAAGATTCTAAGTCTTCAATCATAGTTTCTGTTTTATCTTTAGCTTCTTCAAGAAAATTTTCGTATGTTAATTTTATTATTTCTTCTAGTTTTTCTGGCTTTTTTGCATCACTTTTCTTAACTTTTATTTCTAGTTGTTCTAACTCTTCTAGAAAATTTCCAGATTCTAAAACTTCTTCTAATTTTTTACTTATTTCTACTAATTTTTGTTCTAAATCTTGTTTGAAAAAATTAATAGCATCAAGCTTTTCGTTATTATTAATTTCTGTAACAATATACTGCGCGAAGTATAAAACTCTTTCTAAATTTTTAGGAGAAACATCTAATAGGAGCCCCATTCTAGAAGGAGTACTTTTTGAAAACCAAATATGTGCCACAGGAGCAGCTAGCTTAATGTGCCCCATTCTTTCTCTTCTTACTTTTGCTCTAGTAACTTCAACTCCACATCTATCACAGATAACACCTTTATATCTTATTTTTTTATATTTCCCACAGTAACATTCCCAATCTTTTGTTGGACCAAATATCTTTTCACAAAATAGACCATCTTTTTCAGGCCTAAGGGTTCTGTAGTTTATTGTTTCAGGTTTAGTAACTTCACCGTAAGACCAAGCTTTTATTTGATCTGGCGAAGCTAAAGAAATTCTTATTGAATTGAAATCTGCAGATGATCTAGTTGTCATTTTTTTCTCCTGTTTTAGCTAGGTTTATATTTTTTATTTTTTTTCTTTTTCGTCAGAATCAATAATTTCATCATCTGAATCTTCAATGGTTTCTTCTGATACTTTAGCTGTTCCATCAATAATTTCATCATCATCAGAATCATCATCAGAATCATCATCAGAGTCAATAAGTAGAGCAGCATCATCAGAATCTTCATCAAAATCTGATATGTCTAACATGTCATTCCAATCAATCTCTCCTGTAGGAGTAGCGGATGTAGCTGGCAATTCTTCAGCTAGACTCTTATTCAAAAGTTCTATTGAAAGACCAAGTCCTTGTAACTCTTTAAGTAGTACATGAAAAGACTCAGGAACTCCAGGTTGAATTACTTGTTCACCTTTTACAATTGCTTCGTAAGTTTTTACTCTACCAACAACATCATCTGATTTTATTGTAAGCATTTCTTGTAAGGTATAAGCAGCAGAATATGCTTCTAATGCCCAAACTTCCATTTCTCCAAATCTTTGACCTCCAAATTGAGCTTTTCCCCCAAGAGGTTGTTGAGTAATCAAAGAGTAAGGGCCAGTAGACCTTGCATGAATTTTATCTTCAACTAAATGAATTAATTTCATCATATAAACTCTTCCTACAGTAATTTGACTCTCAAAAGGCATACCTGTTTTACCATCATAGACTTTCTGTTTTCCAAATATTGGAGCAGATTTTTTCTTTTCTCTAGAAATTTCTAAAGCTTTCTGCATTAAACCAGTTGGTTTTAGGTTTTCGGTTTTTTCATTAGCAAATTCTTTCAACCAGATGGATAAACATGCATCTCTTGCAGTTCCTTGATTAGAAAGAGCATCACTCCAAAGCTTATCTCTCTGATATCCACGGTCAGTAAGCCAATTGTCTACAATTTCCCAATCAATTTCATTGTTTTCGGTATCTCTTTCATCAATAGCTTTAGAAGCTGTAACAAACCAAGCCCTAGCAAGGTGATCTTCAATTATGACATCGTTTGCACCATCAAAAACAGGAGTTCTTGCTTTGAAGCCTAAAATTTCAGCTGCCCAACCAAGATGAGTTTCCATTATTTGACCTAAATTCATTCTACTTGGAACTCCAATAGGATTTAATATTATATCTATAGGCGTACCATCTTCTAAATAAGGCATATCTTCTCTTGGTAAAACTCTAGAAACAACTCCTTTATTTCCGTGTCTTCCAGCCATTTTGTCACCTTGGGTTATCTTTCTAGTATGAGCAACCCAAACTCTTACTATTTTTTGAACACCAGGAAGAAGTTGATCTCCATTTTCTTTAGTAAGAATCTTCACATCAGTAACTTTTCCATGTTGCCCATGAGGCACTCTAAGTGAACTACCTTTAACATCTCTAGCTTTTTCTCCAAAGATTGCTCTTAATAATTTTTCTTCTGCGGTTAATTCAGTTTCACCTTTAGGTGTAATTTTACCTACTAAAATATCACCTTGGCTTACTCTTGCTCCTATCCTTATAATTCCATCCTGATCTAAGTTTGTTAGGGCTTCTTCTCCAACATTAGGAATATCTCTAGTGATTTCTTCAGGACCCAGCTTAGTATCCCTTGCTTCAATTTCTTGTTTTTCTATATGAACTGATGTAAATCTATCGTTTCTAACTAGATCTTCATTCAAAACAATAGAGTCTTCATAATTTAAACCTTCCCAGCTCATGAATGCTACGGTAAGATTTTGCCCTAGGGCAAGCTCTGCTCCATCTGTCGATGTTGAGTCAGCCAACGGCTCTTTAAATGCCACTTTTTGGCCTTTTTTTACTACTGGAATTTGGTTTATACATGTTCCTTGATTAGATCTTCTATATTTATAAACGTCATGTACAAATTCATTGCCATCAATATCTGTTACTATAATTTTGTCTGCAGTTACACTTGTAACTATTCCTTCGCATCTTGATTCAATAACTTGACCTGAGTCAATAGCGACTCTTCTTTCCATTCCTGTTCCAACTAATGGCGCCTGAGGATTAATACAAGGAACAGCTTGTCTTTGCATATTTGATCCCATTAAAGCACGGTTTGCATCATCATGTTCTAGAAATGGAATAAGGGCAGTAGATACAGAAACTATTTGCATAGGCGAGACATCCATATAGTCGATATTTTCAGGTCTTTTGTGCGTGAATCCTTCACCTTCTCGGACCTCTACTTGATTAGAAATAATTTGACCTTTAGAATCAACTTGAGTTGTTGCCTGCCCAATACTATGATCTTCCTCGATATCTGCAGTCATATAATCAACATCATTTTTTTGGGATGATGGGAAAGGAACAACGCTAATTTTTCTTTTTGGAAGTTTTGATATTTTTTCAAAAACTTGCTTTGTAACTGCCTTTCCAGATTCATTGACAACGCTGTCTTTTTCATCCAATATATCTTCCATTGGAATTCTACCAATTAGATCTTCTGAATTACTAGCACATTCATTTAGGACTTTTCTATATGGTGTTTCTATAAATCCAAATGAATTTATCCTACCAAAAGTAGATAATGATCCTAAAAGTCCAATGTTTAGCCCTTCAGGTGTTTCAATCGGGCATATTCTTCCATAGTGAGAATGATGAACATCTCTTACATCAAAACCAGCCCTATCTCTAGATAAACCTCCTGGGCCTAAAGCAGATAATCTTCTTTTATGAGTTAATTCAGCTAGAGGGTTTGTTTGATCCATAAATTGTGATATCTGTGATGCTCCAAAAAATTCTCTAAGAGCAGAAACAATCGGTCTTATATTAATTAATGCTGCTGGTGTTGTTGTGCTTGGGTCTATTTGAGTAGACATTCTTTCTTTAACAACTCTCTCCATTCTTACTAATCCAACTCTTATTTGGTTTTGAATTAGCTCTCCTACACCTCTAACTCGTCTGTTTCCTAAGTGATCAATATCATCTTTTCTAGCTTGTCCATTATTTATCTGAATTAATCGTCTAATTATTCCAACAATATCTTCTTTAGTTAATGTTCTTTCTTCTGCAGGAGCTTGAATATCTACTTTAGCATTCAGCAGTTTTGTACTTAGTTTATGCCTTCCAACTTTACCTAGATCATATTTTTTTGGATCAAAAAACATTCCATCAATAAGAGCTTTTGCGTTTTCTACGCTAGGAGGCTCTCCCGGTCTTAATCTTTTATAAAACTCAACTAATGCTTGATCTTGTGTAATATCTTTTCCTTCTCTAGCTAATGTTGCTTTAATATATTTATGCTGTGAATCAACGTCTACATTTTGAAATTCTTTTAATATTTTTTGATCAGTATTCCAACCTATTGCTCTCAATAAAGTTGTTATATTGGCTTTTCTTTTTCTGTCTACTTTTACGGAGATAATATCCTTATTTGAAGTTTCAAGTTCTATCCATGCTCCTCTATAAGGAATAAGCTTTGCTGAAGTTAATTGTCTACCTGTTGCAGGATCTGTATCTGTTGTGAAGTAAGCACCTGGAGATCGGACTAATTGAGAAACGATCACCCTCTCCGCTCCATTTATAATAAATGTTCCTGTTTTTGTCATTTGGGGAAGGTGTCCAAAAAATAAAACTTGCTCTTTTATTTCCTGAGTTTCTTTAATTATCAATTGAACAGTAATGTATAACGGAGCTTGAAAAGTTATTTCTCTTTCTCTACATTGCTCTTCATTAAATTCAGGCTCTCTTATTTCATGGTCTATAAGCCTTACCTCAAACCTACCTCCAGAGAAATCTTCTATTGGAGAAATTTCTTCAATTAGTTCAAGGATACCAGGGCCTTTTAGCCATTCAAAGGACTCTGTTTGGATATCTAGTAAGTTTGGAACTTCAACTACATTCTCAATTTTATTGAACCATTTTTTATTATCGATAGACAATGAATTCTTATCTGCTATTACCATAAAATTCTCCCATTATTATTAAAATAAAAAACCCTCTTCACGATTTAGGTCAGCTCGCAAAGCGGGTATAATTTTTTGTATCTGAGACTATGGTATTATTTATATTAAAAATAATCAATAGAAAATTAAGTAAATTTATACATTCATCAAACATCAAAAGGAGAATTAATTGACCAAAATAGAAAGCAATAAAAAATCTATTATGTATAGTCATCCTACTTGTGGTTATTGTGATCTTATGAGGGAAGAACTTATAGAAAAAGGTATTGAATTTGAAGAAATAGATGTTTCTAAATTTCCTAAATACTGGAAAGAAGTAGAAAAATTATCAGGAGGAGATAGAATCACACCTGTACTAGTAAAACCTGATGGGAATGTTGACATTGGTTTTAGAGGTATTGGCTGTAATTATAATTCTTAATTTTGATAAAAATTTCTAATAAATATTATTATTCTTTTATTTCTTTATTTATACTTATTATTGTCTATATTATCCTATCGGTTCACATAACAAATCTATCTATTAAGGCTACAAAAAAAACTTCCGAACAGTTACCTTCATCTTATGGAATGTATTATGAAGATTTACAATTTAGAACTTCAGATAATTTACTTTTAAATGGATGGTTTATTGAAAACTCAAATTTACAAACAGTAATTATGATCCATGGGGTTGATTCTAACAAGTCAGATGGGTTCACTTTAGAATTAATTAAAGATATTTATGACATGGGTTATTCTGTAATGGCTTTTGATTTAAGGGCTCATGGAGATTCTGAAGGAAATAATTTAGGTCTAACATATGTTGAAAGAGATGATATAAGTTCCGCTATAAATTATTTAGAAAACACCAAAAATATAGAAGAAATTGTTTTATTTGGTCTTAGCTATGGAGGTACTATCGCTTTATCAAATACTGATTTATCTCCATCAATTAAAGGAATAGTAAGTGATAGTCCTTTTTATGATTTACCTGAACTGTTGGCAACTGAAGTTTCAAATAGAACTTTTATTCCTAAATTTATTGCAAATTTATTGAAATTTGGAATAATTGAAACAATTAAAATTTTTCATGATATTGAAACAACAAAAATTATAAGTAGAATTCAATCTGCTGAAAAGTTTAATAATCCTATTCTAATTTATCATTGTGATCAGGATGAAAGAATTCCAATAAGTCACTCAAAAAGAATATTTAAGTTTTTACCAGAAAACAGTACTTTTAAAACTTTTGATAATTGTGAACATGCAAAAGGTTATGAAAATAACAAAAAAGAATATAATAATATTTTAAAAAATTATTTAGATTTTATTTATAAATAATCTTGTAAAATTAAATCTAACTCATTTTTATCGTCGTTGTCCATACTAGGCGTTGGGTATCTTACATATGAAAATTTAGTTATTTTTCTTTGTTTTAATATCTCTTTTCTTATAGATAAAGAAATTCCCACAGTGTTTTCATATCTAATTAAAGGAAGCCATTTGTAAAATATTTTTTTTGCTTCTTCTATTTTGTTTTTTGAAAATAAATCATATATTTCCACTAAAACTTCAGTAAAGGCAAACCCTGTCATTGTCCCTGAAGCACCTCTCATAAGTTCTTCTAAAAAGAATAACCCACCTAATCCTCCAAAGATTTTCAAGTCTTGATTTTTTATTTTTGCAATTTTAGTTATTTTAGAAGGCGTAGGAGGATCCTCTAATTTAATCGAATTTACTTTGTCTAACTTGTTATCCAGATTCACCATAAACTCTGGGCTCATGTATACCCCAGATTGCTCTGGTAAATCTTGTATGACTATTTTTGTTTCCTTGGAAATAGCGTTATTTACTTCTTGGTAATATCTATACAGAACCTTTTCATTTGGTTTTTTCATTATAGGAGGTGCAACCATAACTTGCTCAGCGCCAAATTCTGAAGCTTTTGTAGCATATTTAGAGACTAAATAACCACTTTCTGCACTTACCCCAACAGTTAATATCATAGAAAGTTTTTTTGCTATTTCTGATATCTTCTCAATAAGTAGGTTTCTTTCTTCTTCTGAAAGTCTATGAGCTTCTCCCATTACTCCCAGTAAAACTAAACCTTTACAATTTGAATTTTTTGCACATTCACAAATACTGTTCATAGACTCTAGGTCTATTTCATTTTTATCATTGAAAATAGTTGGCATCATAAAATGGACACCATTATTATTCATAAATTCCTCACTATTATTCAGTTAATCTTCTTATTGTGATTGATATTATAGCGAATAAAATTAGAAATAAAACCTTAACTAAAATACTTCTAAAATTATATTTTTTTTTCATAAACTTTTGAAGTATTTTAGTTAATTATATTTTTTACTTAGATCTTAAAGTTAGTATTCCAAGAACTATAATAGCTATAGTGCTTCCCAAGTATGGGATAATCATAAGATCGTTTGTGTATTCTCCTATTAGACAAAGAATTATACCTATTATGCTTACAACGGTAAGTAATAGAGCAACAATTTTATTAAATGAATTTGTAATATAAGCACTGATACCTACTAGTGCAAAACCTAAAAACAGCATTATGCTTCCTCCTGCACCTAGTGCTGGACCACCTGCCCACATAGATGCTGCAGTTCCCATGCCAGCTCCTCCTGCTATAGCAGCAGCGTTAGAAGCAGCTCCATATAATAACCCTTCACCAAAAACTAGAGTTACACCAATAATCATTGCCATACCACCGGTTACAGAATAATTAACAACGCTTTCATTAGAATTCATAGAATTAACAAAATATCTTAACCCCAGAACCTGCATAACAATACCTATACCTAAAAATAAGAAATTAATTTGAGCCCAATCTGTATTAGCTGCGGCAAGCTCTCCAAGTACAGCTTGGGTATCTCCCCAAGAGACTCCAGAATTAGGACTTATAGGTCCAGTAAAGGCCATAACCAATGTTAAAACTGGTCCAACAATCATCATGATTGAAGCAAATTTTTTAGAAATCATTTTCCCTCTTTTCAAAATAGTTTGAGCTCAGATTATTATACTTTATGTATAAATTTCAATGATATTTTATACGCCCATTTGCTCTTTTGATTTTTTACCGTTTAGAAGCTTCCCAATTAAAGTATTCCTAACAAGAAAATGATAAGTAATTATACAAAAAATTGTTACTAAAAAAATAATCATAATAAATTTTATAAAATGATTGATTTCTAAACTTGAAAGCATTCCTTGGAGCAAAATTATAAAAGGGATATGAATAATGTATACAAAATAAGATGCATCAGATAAATATTTTATTTTAGAGTTATATCGATTTATAAATTTATAAAAAATAAGAACTATTACTAGTATTGAACTCCAAGTATATATGAAGTTAAATAACTCTCCTAGTAAGTAAATTTTATATTCTGACAAAACTAAACAAATTATAAAAGAAGCTATTGGAATCCAATAAAATACTTTTTGTATTTTTGATATTTTTTTTATAAAATTTTGACCATTATTTTTAAGTCTAAAAAATAATGCTCCAAACAAAAAAAATGTAAAATAATAACCTAATATTGACCAGTGAGGGAAAAAGCTCAGATCAGTAGCAGGTCTAGAAATAATTTCTTCTGGTTGAAAAATTAATAAAAAGAAGCTCATTGGTATCATCGATATTAAGCAATAATTTATTTTTATATTTATATTTATTTTTTTTAAGAAATAAATTATTGCTGAATAAACAAAAGTAAAAATTAATAAAAAATACATGAACCAAAGGTGTCCATGGTCAAATACTTCATTATCAGTTTTTGATTCTTTTGCCTCTTTCGTAATATTTATTGAATCCCAATCTACAAAAATGTTACCAATAAAAAATGTAGAGATAAATAAAACTGTTATTAAGGGCACAAAAACTAAGTATGGTAAGCCTATTCTTCTTAATCTATTATCTATGAATTTTTCAACACCATTTCTATGTATTATCATTTCAGAAAAAAAACCTCTAATAATCATAAAAAGAGGCATTCTACATCCGTGTATAAATAATAATAAAATGCCATATCCTTCCTTCATTTCATAATCGCCATACCAGGGCAGCATAGGAAGTGTGACATGAAGAACTATCCCTAAATACATAGCAAATACTCTTACAGAATCAAGATAATATAATCTTGTTGTTTTCATAATTTAGAATAGAAAAATATTAGAGTTATATACATTATAATAATATCTACTACTGAAATTGAAATGAAAAAAATTCTTTATTTAAAGACACAAAGCAATAAAACTTTTTTATAACATCAGATTAATTATTCAATTATTGTTTTTCTAAAGAATAAATTTCATCCACACAGTTGTATTTCATATCCCATGTTTTCATTTCTTCAGACGACATTGTTTCTTGAAATTTTTCCATATTAATTATGTCAATCATCAAAATAACCTTTCCTTCTCTTATAATTCCTATATCGTAATCACCAAAAAAACCAGCTCCCTTTTCTTTGGTAGTATTAAACATTTCCATATAGTCATCAGTAGTCCCGTCAAAAGTCGATACGATACACATATTCATAATTTTCTCCTAATTTTTATAAATTATGAATCAATCAGATTAATTATTCAAATATATGAGGTCAGAGTTAGCAGTTTAGTTTTTCAATTGTTTATTTTTTGTTTTCACTAATTGTTCCTTGTTTTTTTAATACTCTTACTAGTCTCTCTACTCTTACAAATGCTACTAATCCAAAAACAAATCCAATTATTGCTAAGCCTTCCATGGTGACCTTTCTTTGATTTTACTTCTTAGTTTTTTCTGTTTAATTACTTTTGTTAAGTGTCATCAATATTCCCAAAATAAATGTCATTAGAAACATACCCATCCAGCCCAAAATAGCAAGTATCTCTATATTGAACAGCATATCTAGAAAAGCCGCGACTGATGCGATAATCAATAATATACCAACAATACCTTTATATTTTTTCAATATAGTTAGAGAAGTGCCTAACATGAAAAATCCCACTGACATTAATACTCCACTCATTTGGAATAGAGTAGAAGAAGCAATTATGGATGCACCAACATCATTTCCATATAATTCAGCAGCTTCAATAGCAGGAAGCCATGCACCCATCATAACAACCCATAATGGTAAGCATAGTAAAAGGAATAGCCCACCCATCTCAGAGAAATGATTACTTATAGAATTTTCACCTTTTAATGATTTTGCTAGATAATACAGTCCTGTAAACATAAATATAGCTCCAAATATTTGAAGGATAGAGCCAATTTCAGCTTTATTTTTTTCAGCTAATACTGCAATAATTGCATCTGATGGTGATAAATCATCTGTGTTGATACTATACAAAATCCATATTCCCATAGTTAGAATTGGACCAAGTATTAGCATAATTCCAATCACTTTAGAATTCATAAATACTCCTTGTTATTTTTATAATTTTTATTATTATGAATCAATTAGACTAATTATTCAAATA
>JAACCT010000030.1 GCA_009937255.1 Dehalococcoidales bacterium | reverse complement strand
TTGTAGTTACAAAAGAAGTTGTAAAAGAAGTACCTACTGAAGTTGTAGTTACAAAAGAAATTATAACTGAAAGAATAGTTGAAGTTGAAAAAGAAGAAGAAGAATTAGTTATATATTCAGGAAGATCTGAATCTCTTGTTGGACCAATAATTGAAGAATTCTCAGTTTTAACTGGAATTCCAGTATCAGTTAAGTATGGAAAAACGGGAGCTATGGTAAGTTTACTTCTTGAAGAAGGTTCTAAGACACCTGCTGACGTTTTTTATGCACAAGACCCAGGTGGTTTAGGTGCAGTTGAATCAATGTTGGACCCAATGTCTAGAGAAGTATGTAATCTAATTCCTGAGTGGGCTGTAGCACCTAAGGAAAGTGATAATTCATGTAAATGGATTGGAATTACAGGAAGGGCTAGAGTTTTGGTATATAATCCAGAAGTTTTAAGCGCTGATGAATTACCTACATCTATGGAAGATCTAACTGACTCAAAATGGAAAGGTAAACTAGGTTGGGCTCCTTCAAATGGTTCTTTCCAAGCTATGATTACAGGTATGCGAATAAATTGGGGTGAAGAAAAAACAAAATCTTGGCTTGAAGGTATCATGGCAAATGAACCAATAGTTTATCCAAAAAATACACCTCAAGTTCAAGCTGCAGCGGATCAAGAAATTCAATTAGGAATGGTAAATCACTACTACTTACATAGATTTATTGCAGAAAAAGGCGAAAGCTTTTCAGCAAGAAATCACTATCTAGATAATGGTGATGTTGGTTCTGTTGTACTAGTTTCTGGAGCAGGAGTATTGGATGCTTCTGATAATAAAAGTAATGCTGAAAGATTCATGACTTTTATGACTTCAAAGATTGCACAGCAATATTTTGCTACTCAAGTTCATGAATATCCTCTAGTAACTGATGGTGTAACACCAAATAGATTACTTAAAGATATGGATTCTCTAAATAAACCTGATTTAGATATATCTCAACTTGGTGATTTAGAAGCAACTCAAGCTCTTCTTATGGAAGTTGGAGCTTTACAATAAAATAGATAAAATCTCTTAATCTTGTACACAGGGGCATATACTCTCTCCTGAAAATGAAATATATGCCCCTGTTTTCTTTTAACTAATTTTGTAATTCTCCAAAAATAGGATTTAAAATTTTTCTATGACTTTTACTTTCTTCAGAATCATTTTCAGGTAGAATAGGGTTTTTTTCATATAAATCATTCACCATATTAAACATTCTTCCGTCTTCATACAATTTCCAAGAATGGTTCCTTAAAAACCTCTGAATAGGTCTTTTAAATCTTCCCCCAGAATCAAAATGAAAAAATACCCAATCTCTTGGATTCCCTTCTTCACCAATTAATTGTGGATAAAATGATTTTCCATCAATTATATAATTTTCAGGAAAATTAATATTTGCAGCTTCAAATATTGTTGGCAAGAAATCAGTACTATCTACAAGGTCTGAACTAACTTTTGAGGAAGGTATTTTTCCTTTCCAATTGCATATTAATGGAACATGAGTTCCTGTATCAATTGTTTTTCCTTTGCCGCCAGGGATTTCTATATTACCCATAAAAGATGAAACTTCTATTGGAGAACCATTATCACCCAGATAAATAATTAATGTATTTTCCCTGATTTTTAAATCATCAAGTTTATCTATTAACTTGCCTATTGTCTTATCGTGATATTCAACCATATCTTTATAGTATTTTGAATCATCATCCCAGCCTTCTAATTCGTCCCATGTTTTTCCTCCTAGAGTTTTGTTTGAAGGAGGGTCAAATGAAGGAAATTCTTCGCTATCAGGAGTTGGTTCTAAGGGTCTATGGGTAAGCGTCATAGGGAAATAAATAAAAAAAGGATCATCTGAATTTCTTTCGATAAAATCTAAAATATATTCTGAAAAAATATCTTCTCCATAGTTATTTTCAGTAATTTCTTTACTTAGATATTCACCATTTTGATAAACAATTGGATTTTTATACCTTGAGCCTTGTTCTTCTGTCTGATGTGCATGCCATACACAAAACTCATCAAATCCTGCATCTTCAATTTTTTGACCTTTATTTCTAAGTTCAGGTAATTCATCAGGAGGATTGTAAGAATAAAGTTGCCATTTCCCAGATATTAATGTCTTATAGCCATTATCACTCATGATATGACCAAAAGTTTTTTCATTTGGATCCATTAACCCAAATCCAATATAATTTCTAAAATTATATTTTCCCGTCATTAGCTGAATCCTTGTAGGAGTACATAAAGGTTGTGCATGAGCATTTTCAAATCTAATACCTGTTTCTGCTAAATTATTTAATCTTGGAGTTTCATAAGAAGTTCCTCCATTAGCATTAATAACTTCATAGCCTAAGTCATCCGACATTATTAATATAATATTTGGTCTATCTTTATTCATAATTTTCTCCTATTTTATCCTCTTTCACCTTTATCATATTCTGCATAAATATAAGGGTGATTTTTATCAAATGTAGTTAATGGTTTTGGATTTTTTATTTTTGCTGCAGGCCTAACTTCACTTCCAATAATATTTTTAGATTTATCACCTAATTTTTGTCTACAATTTTCTACATAACCCAATAAATTATCAACTATATTTTTGTTTATATTATATAGATTATTTTTTTCACCAATATCATTTTTTAAATCATATAACTCCTTGAGTTCTTCTCCTTCTTTTTTTAGATGTAATTTCCAATTTTTATATCTAATAGCCTCAAGATCATCCTCGTTATAATAAAAAAATAAGTCTCTCTTAGAGATAGTTTCGTTGGAAAAAAATAAATTTGACATCTCAATACCATCAATTTTATTTGAAGGTAATTTCCCTTTAATTAATTTAGTTATAGAAGGTAAGAAATCCATTGTTGTGGCAATTCCATCTGATTCAGAACCCTGTTCTATCTTACCGGGCCATCTAATTATACAAGGTACTCTTTGACCTCCCTCCCATGTTTGACCTTTTCTTCCTTTCAAATCACCATTGCTTCCACCTTGATTTTGTAATCTTGAACCATTATCACTTGCAAATATTACAATTGTATTTTCATCTATTCCTAATTCCTTTAATTCATCAAAAATTACACTTGTTGACCAATCTATACTTGCAACACAAGCTCCATAATCACCATTTTCAGATTCATTTACAAATTTTTCAGCTGCATATAATGGTAAATGCACTTGCATATGAGCTAAATAAAGGAAGAAAGGATTTTCAGAGTTGTCTCTTATGAAATTAACAGCATCTTCTGTATATCTTTCCGCGATAGATCTTTGATCTGGTTGTTCTTGAATAACTTCTTTATCTCTAATAAGTGGTAGGGGAGGGCGATTCCAATCAGTTGTTTTCGCAAGAGTTGAGTCATCTGGGTAGTCTTGCCATGCTCCTTGTCCACTTTGTATTCCCATGTCATTACTATAAGGAATGCCAAAGTAAGAATCAAATCCATGATTTGTTGGGAGAAATTCTTTTTGATCACCACAATGCCATTTGCCTATAATTTTAGTATTATAGCCTGATTCTTTTAGCGTACTAGCAATAGTTTTTTCTTCTGTATTTAGACCAATTCCTTGACCTGGGAATAAAACTCTTAATCCATCAAATGTCCCAAAACTTATTCTTTGTGGATAGCAACCAGTTAATAGTGAAGCTCTTGAGGGAGAGCAAACGGGCGAACTAACATACAAATCTGAGAATTTTTTACCTTCTTTTGCCATTTTATCTAGGGTAGGTGTTTTATTTATTTTTGATCCATAGCACCCTAGATCTCCATAGCCTAGATCATCTGCAAATATTATTATTATATTTGGTTTATCTTTGTTGATAATCATGTCTTATTTCCTTTTTTTATTTTATAATTACTTTAGATTTTTATAATATAAAATTAGATATTTCTATGTACAAAATAATAAGTTTTTATGAATTTAATACTTTTGATTCTTCTAAAATTAAAGATAATCAAAAGAAATTATCAACTGAATGCAAAAAATATAATATTAAAGGAACCATAATATTAGCTGAAGAAGGAATTAATGGAACTATTTCTGGAAGTGTTAAAAATATTGATAATATTAATAATTTTTTAATTGATATTGGTTACAGTACAAATACTAAAACTTCATTTTCAGATAAAACTCCTTTCAAAAGACTAAAAGTTAAAATACAACCAGAAATAGTCACTTTTTTAGAATTAGGTAAATTTGCATCAAATACTGGAGAGTTTATTGAACCAAAGGAATGGGATAATTTTATTAATAATGATGATGTTCAATTAGTTGATGTTAGAAATTTTTATGAAACAGTCATCGGTAAATTTCCAAGTTCTTTAGATCCAAATACTGAAACTTTCACTGATTTTAAGAATTTTGTAGATAAAGAACTTATTAATTTTAAAAATAAAAAAATTGCAATGTACTGCACAGGAGGTATACGTTGTGAAACAGCATCTTCTTACATGAAAGATATAGGTTTTGAAAATGTATTTCCACTAAAAGGTGGAATTATAAATTACTTAAATACAGTAAAAAAATCAAAAGGATCATGGAAAGGTGAATGCTTTGTCTTTGATGATAGAGTATCTCTAGACTATGAATCTAAAGTAGGTAAATTTGAATTGTGTCATGGCTGCAGAAATCCTATTGATAGTGAAGATAAAAAATCTATATATTTTGAACTAGGTGTTAGTTGCCCAAATTGTATTAATATTAGAAGTGATATTCAAAATGAAAAATCTAGGCAAAGACAGGCTCAAATAAATTTTACAAAAAATCATAAAGAAAATAATCTATAGAGGATTTTTACCTCCCTCAAAAACCAAGACATATATTAACCTTAAAATTTGAAATAAAAAGTATGCTGCAAATATATAAACTATCCAGCTTGTTATTTTTCTAATAATTTTTTTTAAATTTATTTTTTCCATTTTTTACACATTGTTTTTTACAGTCATACCTGAAAAAACATTTAGCTCCTTACCTTTTTCAATAGATTTTTTACCATTGACAAAAATGTAATCAATGCCGTCTGGAGGGTTCTTGGGATTTGTAAACGTTGAGTTATCCTTAAGATTACTTAAATCAATTATAACTAAATCTGCAAAATAATTTTCTTTAATTAATCCTCTATTCTTAATATTAAATTTTTCAGCAGGCATTAGAGTCATTTTATTAATAGCCTGCTCAAGAGTAATTACATTATTATTTTTAACATAATGCTCTAAAATTCTGGGATATGTACCCCAGGCTCTTGGATGAGGCTTAGATCCACAATCAATTCCATCAGTACCTATCATTACTAATGGATGTTTCATTATTATTTGAACGTCTTTTTCATTCATACTAAAGGCAGCAACTAGTATTTTATCTGAAACTTCTGACAAAAGTTTCTTAACAGTTTCTTCAGTAGGCAGATCATACAGATACTGTATATCTTCTAATGTTTTTCCTTCTAATTCTTTATCACCAGGAACAGAGCATAATAAAACTTCACTACTATCTGATTTTCCCATAGGGCTACTAGAGTTGTTTTGATCAAATGTTCCATTAATTAGTAAAGCTTTTAACATGGTAGATCTTGCGGTATAAGGATATTGATCTGCATTAATATTTAATCCTTGATCTGAGTAATTTTCAATCATTTCTAAAGCTTTTATTGAATTACCCCAAAAATCTTTTCCTACAGTTTTTAAGTGTGAAATTTCAACTTTTACTTCAGATTCGATTCCTATATTTGCTGTTTCATTAATAGAGTCGAATAATCTATCAGCTTCATTTCTCATATGAGAAACATATACACCATTATATTTTTTAATATTTTTTGCTAAGCTGATTATTTCTTCGGTTTTTGCATTTCTCCCTGGTTCATAGACCAATCCAGTTGATAAACCCAAACATCCTGCTTCCATACCCTCTTCAACAATTGAAATCATGGTACTTAGCTCTTCTTTTGTTGGAGATGTTTTATTTGCCAAATCAAGAGAATGCCTTCTTATTGTATGATGTCCAATCAAAACACCTATATTTATAGAAGGTGGCTCATTATCTAAAAGATCAAAATATTCAGAAAAATTATTCCAGCTTTTTTGAATACCATCAACATTATATAAAGATGACATTTGGATTTTTGCAGACTTATGAGGAGATACTCCAAACCCACAATTCCCAACAATCATTGTTGTAATACCTTGTTTTATATTATGTGATACTTTTTTATCATTAATAACACTAAGATCATCATGAGAATGAACATCTATAAAGCCAGGGCAAATAATTTTATTTTCTCCATTTATAATTTCTTTAAATTCATAATCGGATAAATTTTTTATAATTATTTTATTATCTTTAATTCCTATATCACCTATAAACGCTTTTTTGCCACTTCCATCAATTATAGAAATTTTTTTTATCAAAAAATCTAACATTTACTTAAATTTACCTCTACCTAAAATTGGCACAGAGCCTTCTAATTTATCATCTCTATAAACAAAATAATCTTCATGTAAATTAATAGTTGTATCTGAGTGCATAGGTCTAACAAATACCTTATCTCCAACATCTAAATCTATATCCATTCCATCATCAATAATACAAGTACAGTGTTCTTCGGATAAACTTTTCAAATTTATTCCTTTAGGTGAAACTACTTGAGGTAGACCTTGATCCATAGAAACAGATTTTAAGCCACAATCAATAATTAATCTATTTCCTCTTCTTGAAACTACAGTGCACATTAGTGATAATGCTGGTTGAAAATCATCAAATATTTTAAGATAATTTCCATCCATAAAAATATATGACCCACATTGTAATTCAGTTATTCCTTCTATTTTAGATGTAATATTATATGTTCCTGTTCCAGAAGCAGATACTATCTTAACTGGAATATCATTTTCTACTAGTAAATCTTTAGCTGCAATTAATTTATTCATTGCTTTAGTAGTTTCGTTAACTCTGTCTTCCTAATTACCAATATTTACAGTATGTCCTTCGTAACCCATAATACCTTCAAAAGAAAGGCCTTTTGAATTCTTAATATTTTTTGCAAACTCTACTATTTCATCCAATTCTACTCCACATCTATCCATGCCAACATTAACTTCAATAATTACACTCAAGGTTTGAGATTCTTTTGAAAAAGCATCTGAGAGATTTTTTACATTTTTTATATTTTCAACAGCTACCATCACTTTAGAAATTTTATTTACTTTTACTAATCTTTCAATTTTTTCTTTACCTACTATTTGATTAGGTATTAAAATTTCAGGAATTCCCCCATGAGCCATAACTTCAGCTTCACCTAATTTTGCACAACAAATTCCAATTGCTCCTGCTTCAATTTGTTTTTTTGCCCAAAAAGGACTTTTATTAGTCTTTGAATGTGGCCTCATTGAAACATTATTTTCATTTGCAACGCTTTGCATTTTACTTATATTACTCTCAGCTATATCAAGATCTACAACTATAGAAGGAGTATCAATTTCTGAAATATTTGTTCCTTTAGAATAATTTTTACTAACCATTTACGACTCCTTTTAATTTTTATAAACTTTATATATAGATTTATAATAATATTAAATATCAATTGATGATATAAAATTTACTTATGATAAATAAAAATTTTTTTTTGAAGAAAACTTTAAGTCTAATATTGGTCTCATTATTTTTTTTTGCTTGTTCCCAAGAAATTGAAAATAATATTAGTTCAGAATTTTCAATTTCAGGAGAAAAGATATCAATTGCAGATCCTCAAACAAGACTTGATAACTTCAGAGGAATGAATTCCCCTGTTATAGAATTTAAAATCCCTGAAGAAAATATTTATATAACTTATCCTGAAAACACTCCTACTATATTCTTATTTGTAGCCCATTGGTGTCCATTTTGTCAGGAAGAAATACCTGAAGTTATAAAATGGATTGAAGATAATGACATTCTAAACAAAGGGGTAAATGTAGTTTTAATAGTCACAAGTACGGATTCTAATAAAGTTAACTATCCCCCAGACTCTTGGCTCTATAATGAAAGTTGGAAATATCCTGTAATTTATGATGATCCTACTAACTCATTAGCTGATTACTTTGGTGTTTCATATTTCCCATCGTGGGTATTCACCGAATCGAATGGTCAAGTTGCTTTTACTCATGCAGGGAAAATAGGATTAGAAGAATTAACTAAATTAATTAACTAATTTTAAAGTAAAATATTCATCTAAGTTTTAGTATAGATTAATATTATTTTATTCAAAATCAATCTTTTTTTTTTCTAATAAAATGTTGTAGACCTTGCTTTTTTTATTATTTTTTAGGATATAATGATTTCAAATAGGGCCATTTGGTCCTGTATTAATTTGGAATAAATAATAACTACGGAGGATATGTATGTTAAAAAAATTCCGTCACGGATTAGTTGTGGTTCTACTTCTTGTTGTAGGATTAGTCGCCATAGCTTGTTCAGATGAGGAAGTAGAAGAAGCTACGAACACTACAAATGCTAGTGCCGCTGCATCTAGTGCTCAAGCCTCAGGAGCTGCGCCTGCTGCTACACCAGCTGCTGCTGCAAAACCTGCTGCACCTGCACCTAAGATTGTAGAGACTTCTAAAACTTCAAAAGCGGCAACTGGTGATGACCAAGCTGCTGGTTTAGGAGAAGGAGATGTATCATGGCCAAGTCTATCTGACACAATGCCTAGTTCATTCTCTGAATCTCCAATGTGTGCTGCTAAAGCTGCTGCTGGAGAAATCCCTGCTTTAGAAGACAGACTACCTGAAAACCCACTTGTTATCAGCCCTGCTGAAAGCATTGGTGAATATGGTGGTACATGGTACAGAGCTTTCACAGGTCCTGCAGATGGACAAAACATGGAAAGACCTATGAAAGATCATATTTTGTTCTTTGGAACAAATATGACAGACGTTCAAGCTAACATTGCTGAAAGTTGGACATCAAATGCTGACGCTACAGAGTTTACTTTAACTCTTAGAAAAGGCTTAAAATGGTCTGACGGAGATGATTACAACACTGATGACATCATGTTCTGGTACGATCATATGGTTACAAATGAAGATCTTGTTCCTACTCCTCCTTCATGGATGAAGTCAGGTGGAGAACTTCTAACATTCAGTGCACTAGATAAAGAAACTTTACAGATTAACTCAAGTGAACCTTATGGTCTTTTGATTACTCTTTTAGCTTCTGTTGTTGTTGCTGGACCACATACTAGAGGTGACTCTGGTTTAGGTCTTTATGCACCTTCACATTACTTAAGTGATTTCCATCCTGACGTTATAGGTCTTGATGAAGCTAATGCTAAAGCAGAAGCTGCAGGTTACGAAAACTGGGCTAAGTACATGTTGTTCTTAAACCACGCAAACGCTAACCCTGACTCACCTATGATGACAGCTTGGAAAGTTGTAAAACCTATTACTTCTGAGCAATGGGCTCTTGAAAGAAACTGTTTCTACTATGGAGTTGATACAGAAGGACAACAACTTCCTTACATGGACAACGTTGTTCTTGATCTAGCAGAAAACCTAGAGGTACTAAACCTTAAGGCTATTGCTGGTGAGTTTACTGTACAAGGTAGACATATTGACCTTTCAAAATTACCTGTTTTCAAAGAGAACTCTGATAAAGGTAACTACAGAATTCAATTCTGGAGACAACCTGAATCTGGTATAGCAAACCTATACATTAATGAATCTTGGGGAGATGGAGCTCACGGAGAACCTGAATTAGCATCATTCCTTACAAACAAAGATTTCAGAGCAGCTCTATCAATGGGTATTGAAAGAGATGAAATTAACGAAGTATTCTTCCTAGGTCTAGGAGAAATTGGTGGTCTATGTGCCGGATGGGACGACCCTAACAACCCTGGAAAATATATTGGTGAAGATTACGTTCAATTCAACCCAGATGCAGCTAATGCTTTATTAGACTCAATTGGTTTGGATAAAAAAGATGCTGACGGCATGAGATTAATGCCATCTGGAGAAAAAATCGTTGTAACTCATAGTGTAGCTGTTGCTGCATTCGAAGATTACGAAGGTATTGACTCTATGGTAATCGAAATGTGGAAAAAGCATCTTGGTATAGACGGAAAGCTTGACGCTCAAGAAAGAAGTCTATGGTCATCTAGAAGAGATAACAATGAAACAATGCTTAACAGCTGGGAATCTTCTGGACGAGCTGGAGCTATTATTACCCCTAATCACCTAGGTGTGGTTGGTGGTGGTGGATTTATCGCTGTTGGTGCATCAAATGCTCACAGAGATGATGGAACAATGGCTGATGGATGGGTTGGAGAATGGCAAGCACTTTATGAAGAAGCTAAAAGCGACGGATCAAAGTATGCACCAAATCTTAAAAAGGTTGTAGAACTAAACTGTGAAAATGTAAACCCAATCACAACAGTGATGAACAAACCTACATACACAGCTATAATCAAAAAGAACGTTAGAAACGTTCCTAATCCACTTCCTTTCTCATACCATGCACAAACATCAGGAAATGGTTTTCCTGAAACTTGGTGGTTAGACGGAGGAAACCAATAATCCTTTATTAGGTTTATTAAGAGAAAAGAGGGCACTTTTGTGCCCTCTTTTTGTTTAAACATGTAAGATAATATAATGAATCTGAATAAATCTGATTATACAAACAAAAAACCATTATGATAAATTTTTTAATTCGTAGAACAGTTTTTATGTTCGTTGCTCTATGGGCAGTGACTCTTATATCATTTTTTATAATTAATCTTCCTGAAGGAGATTATGTAACTGCTTATATTGCTCAATTACAGGCAACTGGTAGTATGGTTGATGCTGAAGAAGCAGATAATTTACGTATATTTTATGGACTAGATCAACCTTTATATATTCAATATTTTAAATGGATGCGAGAAATGGTTTTATACCAGAATTTAGGGTTTTCATTTGAGTATAATATGCCCGTGACAGAAGTAATATCAGAAAGATTATTACTTACTATGATACTAGCTATAGCTTGTATTATATTTATTTGGGCAATAGCTATACCTTTTGGTATTATTTCAGCTGTTAAACAATATTCTGTATGGGATTATCTTTTTACATTTTTAGGATTTGTTGGGTTGGCAATTCCTGACTTTATGATTGCTCTTATAGCCATGTATCTTTTTTTTGTTTGGTTTGATTTTAGTCCTGGTGGTCTTTTTTCACCTGAATATGTGGGTGTTCCTTGGAGCTGGGGAAGAGGTAAGGACTTAATTGATCATATTTGGATACCAATGGTAGTGTTAGGTACTGCTGGTACTGCATCATTAATGAGAATTACTAGAGCCAACTTGCTTGATGAACTAAGCAAGCCTTATGTTATTACTGCTCGAGCAAAAGGATTATCTGAGTGGAGATTAATAATGAAGTACCCAGTGAGATTAGCTTTAAATCCTGCAATCAGCCTAACTGCTTATATTTTACCGTATCTTATTTCAGGAAGTATTATTGTTGGTGTAGTTTTATCTTTACCGACAGTAGGCCCTCAATTAGTTAAAGCACTTGTAGCTCAAGATATGTTTTTAGCAGGAGGAATAATTTTATTGATTGGATTTATGACTGTTGTTGGTACTTTTATTTCAGACTTACTTTTATTATGGGTTGATCCTAGAATTAGATTAGAAGCAGGTGGTTCATAATGACACTTTCTTCATTAGGAAAAATATTTTCAAAAAAAAATCTACCTGTTGAGTCTTCAAATGATGTCAATTCTATTGAACTGGCAACTCAAAGACAGCTAATTTGGAGGAGATTCAAAAGGCATAGATTAGGTTTTGCAGCATCAATAGTAGTTGTACTTTTTTATGTTATAGTTCTGTTTGCAGATTTTCTTTCTACAGCACCGCCTGTTGATTACGCTGCAGCTAGAGGTTATATGCCTCCACAAGGGATTCAATTATTTAAGGATGGACACTTCTTAAGTGTTTGTGAAGTATCTGGTGCAAGAAATATGGAATCCTACCTTATGGAATATGAGGCTGATTGTGATAATACTCAAGGTATCTCTTTGTTTGGTAAAGGCTATGATTATAAATTATGGGGAATTATTCCAACAAATAGACATATTTTAGGAATGAAAGATGAAACAGTAGATCCTAATGCATGGATTCATTTATTTGGTACAGATAAACAAGGAAGAGATGTATTTTCTAGATCAATGCACGCAACTAGAGTTTCTCTAACAATCGGTTTAGTTGGTGTTGCTTTAAGTATAATTTTTGGAATATTTGTTGGTGCTATCTCAGGTTATCATGGAGGTATGATTGATTCTATTTTACAAAGAGTAATTGAAATCATTAGATCTATTCCAACGATTCCTTTGTATATGGGGCTTTCATCTGCATTTCCAGAAGATTGGACGATTAATCAAATATATTTCATGATTACGGTAATTATTTCTCTTTTTGCTTGGACTGATTTGGCTAGAGTGATAAGAGGTAAATTCCTTGCTATGAAAGATGAAGATTTTGTGACGGCTGCAAGACTAAATGGAGCTAAGACTATGAGAATAGTTTTTATTCATATGTTGCCATCATTTTATAGTCATATAATAGCGCAAGCATCACTATCTTTACCTTTGATGATAGTTACAGAGACATCTTTAAGTTTCTTAGGATTAGGATTAAGACCACCTGCTGTAAGTTACGGAGTATTGTTAAAAGATGCTCAAAATGTTCAATCTGTTGCTAATATGCCTTGGTTGTTTCTTCCGGCTATATTAGTAGTACTAGTTATATTAGCACTGAACTTTATGGGCGATGGTATTAGGGATGCTGCCGATCCTTATCAGGAGGTTTAAAAATGGTAACTGAGAAAAAAAATATAAATAAATCACGTCCCTTACTTGAAGTAAGAGATTTGCAAACGTATTTTTATACTGCAGATGGTGTAGTAAAGGCTGTAGATGGTGTAAATCTAGATGTTTTTCCAGGAAAAACATTAGGAATAGTTGGTGAATCAGGATGTGGAAAAAGTATTACTACAAAATCTATATTGAGATTAATTGATAATCCAGGAAAGATTCTTGGCGGTACCATGAATCTTTATGATCAATCTCATGATCAATCTCAAGACATATTAAAATTAAATAATCAGGAACTTAAAGAAGTTAGAGGTGGAAGAATATCTATGATTTTCCAAGAGCCTATGACTTCTTTTAGTCCTATTCATACTGTTGGTAATCAAATCACCGAAGCAATAAAACTGCATTTAAATCATAGTAAAAATGAAGCAATTGAATTAGCTGAGGATTGGCTAATAAGAGTTGGTATGAGTAATCCAAAGCAACGATTGAAGCAGTATGCTTTTGAATTAAGTGGTGGTCAAAGACAGCGAGCAATGATAGCAATGGCACTTTGTACAAATCCGGATATACTTATTGCTGATGAGCCAACTACTGCATTAGATGTAACTACACAGGCTCAAACTTTAGACTTATTAAGAGAACTTCAAGAAAAAAATGGAATGTCAATAATTATGATTACTCATGATTTAGGAGTTATAGCTGAATTAGCTGATGAAGTAAATGTAATGTATTTAGGAAAAGTTATAGAAAGTGGCACAATCCATCAAGTATTCAAAGATCCTAAACACCCATATACTCATGCACTCTTAAGTTCTATCCCTTCTTTAGCTACGGGGCATAGAGAAAGACTACCTATTCTTCCAGGTACAATACCTCATCCACAAGCTAGGCCTAAAGGATGTCCATTCAATCCTAGATGCAAAGATTTTATAGAAGGAACTTGTGATGTTGAATTTCCAAAACAAGAAAAAATAGAAGAAGGACATTTAGTTAATTGTCATCTTTATAGTAAGTAGGTACCTATGTCAGCAATGAAAACCGTAAATGAAAATATAGTTGAAATAAAAAATTTAAAGAAATACTACCCTCTTACATCTGGAATAATGAAGAAAGTTACAGGAGTAGTAAAAGCTGTAGATGACGTTTCTTTTGTAATCCCTAGAGGTAAAACAATTGGATTAGTAGGTGAGTCTGGATGTGGCAAAACTACAATTTCTAAATGTATATTAAGAGCTATTGATCCTACTGAAGGAGAGATCTATCTAAATAATGAGGAAGGATCATATGATTTAGCAACATTGCCTGAAAATGAATTAAGGCCATTGAGAAAAGAAATGCAAATGATTTTTCAAGATCCGTTTTCATCCTTAAATCCAAGAATGAATCTTTTTGATATTGTAAGTGAACCTTTATTACTTAATGGAATGAAAAATAGAACTGAAAGACAAGATAGAGTAGAAGAACTTTTGGTAAAAGTGGGGTTGAGAGCTGAATATATGATTAGATTTCCACATGCTTTTAGTGGTGGGCAAAGACAGAGAATTGGTATAGCCAGAGCACTAGCTTTAAATCCATCTTTAATAGTTTGTGATGAACCTGTTTCTGGTTTAGATGTATCTGTTCAAGCTCAGGTTATTAATCTTTTAATGGATCTTCAAGATGAATTTGGATTATCATATTTGTTTGTTTCGCATGACTTAAGTATTGTAAGACAAATTAGTGATGAGATAAATGTTATGTATTTAGGAAGATTAGTTGAAAATGGAACCCCTGAAGAAATTTTTTCTTCTCCAAAGCATCCATATACAGAAGCTTTGATTTCAGCTGTTCCACAAGCAGATCCAGATGCAGTTAAGAATCATAAAATTTTGATTGGAGAAATCCCTAACCCTTCTAATCCACCTACTGGATGTTATTTTCACCCTAGATGTTCATATGCGACTGAAGAATGTAAAGTAACTAATCCTAAGCTGACTGTAGATGAATCAGGAAGAACTTTTAGCTGTCATAATGCAAAAGATTTAAATCTTACGGGTCTTATTTAATAATCATGTATAAAAAAATTATATTCTCTTTCATTTTATTTTCTATTTTTATTTCATGTACTAATGAGGATAATTATTCTCAACTTCAAGAATGGAGAACTGAATTAAGAACTGAAATTGTTGAAGCTAGGAGAAATGTAAATTCAACATCTGATTTAACCTTAAGATCTGATATTTATATTAATGAAGTGGTGGGATTCTATATTTGGTTGAAGAATAATTTAGCAGAAGATTATGTTGATAGTACTTGTGATGATGAATTATTTGATAGTATTATAAGATCTCAACTTGACCCCGTATCTCTTTTGATTCAAATTTCTCCACCTGAAGAAGATCCTTTTGAACTTTTCCCACTCCCTTCTGAAATTATTCATGTTTGAGGATCTGAAGGATCTGTTGGCCTAGAAAAAGATGAATTTAATTTACTCGATTCTAATAACCTAGAATGGAAAGTTCAGTTTGTTGATACACCATTGAAATTAGAAAAAAAACAAGTATGGTATATAGTACCTTCAAGGTTAACAGAATCTATATTTAAAGGATGTAAAAATTGAATACTAAAGTCTTTTCTGGCGATCGTATGATTGATACAAAAAATGGGAAAGTTATAAATAATAAAATTTCTATTATTGTTGAAAATGAAAGTATTATTGCAGTTGATTCTTCTGATAAAATTACCAGTCATCCTGCTTATAAAAATGCTGAGAAAATTGAATTATCAGGAACTTTATTGCCTGGATTAGTTGATTCCCATGTCCACCTTATAGGATTTGGTGATGGTACAACAGGTGATGTTTTAGTGAAAACTGATGATAATTTATTAGCTATAAACGGTGCTCAAAATGCGATCAAACATTTAGATTCAGGAGTTACTACTCTTAGAGATTTAGGTGCAAAGAATATGACAGGATATATGATCAAAGAAGCTTCAAGAAGAGGAATTATTAAAACTCCTGATTTGATTATGTCTGGTAGACCAATCACTATTATAGGTGGGCATTTACATTGGTTCGGAGAGGTAGCAACTGGAGCTAATGAATGTGTAGCTGCAGTAAGAAGATTACTTCGTGATGGAAGTGATATGATAAAAATTACCGCTACAGGGGGAAGTACTGGTACTTCTAACGTGAAAGTTCCATCTTTCAATCTTGATGAAATGAAAGCAATAATAGATGAGGCTCATAAATTTGGTATTCATACAGCTGCTCATTGTGTAAATACAGAGGGTATGCGTATAGCTGTTGAAGTAGGAATAGACACTATTATTCATGGAAGATTTATAAATCAAGATGGAGTATTAGAATTTGATGAAGCTCTAGCTGATCAAATAGCTGAAAAAGGAATACTATTAAATGCAACTCTTCATCAAGGTAGAGAAAGAATCTGGCAATTAGAAAAGAAAGCCACAAAGCAAGAATTAACTTTACAAGAAAAAGATGAAATAGAAATATTTAATGAAAACTGGGATGAAGCAAAAGTAGTTTGGAATAAAGTTATAGATAAAGGAATTCAATTAGTTTCTGGATCTGATGCTTCTTGGCAACATTATAAACTTGGAGGAACAAGCTTTCAAGATGAAATTCATGCGCATGTGTCTTTAGGGATGTCACCAATGGAAGCCATACAATCAGGCACAATATATTCAGCTAAATCATGCTGGGTAGATGATGAAGTTGGTTCTCTAGAAGTAGGTAAAATAGCAAATATAATATCTGTCTCAGGAAATCCAGAAAATAATATTAAAGATTTGAGAAATTTAAAATCTATTATTCATAGAGGAAAAGTTCATAAATTATTTGACTAATCTTCTAAAAGGTTCATTTAATATTGGAGCTTCTAAATAATCTTCAAAGTTTGAATTTAATGCTTTTTCTATTGTACTAAGGCTATTATCTATAGCAGTGCAAGTAATTTTTATGTCGTTTATATCATGAGACATAGTTGGATGAAAAACGGAGCTCATATGAATACCTTGTTTAGCCATTTCTTGAACAAATAAAGTTTTCATTAATGGTATTTGAGATTTTTAATTATTATTAAATTGTATTATTGGTGATGAAGGAATACCTGTTATTTCAACATCGACAGAAGAAGCAGACATCACATCAGTAATTTTATTTTTAAGTTCAATTCCATAATCTTCAAACCATTTTTCTGAGTTATTAGATAATAAATATTCAATTGTAGCGTAAGAGGCTGCTAATCCTATGTTATCACTCCAATATGAACTTGATACAAACATTCTATCTGCTGGCCCCATTGCTTCTTTAGATCCAACTACTGCTCCCATTGGATAACCATTAGACATTGCTTTAGCAAAAGCAGTTATGTCGGGAGTTACTCCAAGTTTTTTTTGAGCTCCACCAACTGACATTCTCCATCCACAACTAACTTCATCAAAAATTAATAGTGAACCATTTTCTTTTGCTAGTCTTTTAACTTCTTCTAAGTATCCACTTTCTGGAAATTCTGATCGCATTGGTTCTAACATTATTGCAGCTACTTCATCTCCATGAATTTTAATTAATTCTTTTAAATTTTCAATATCTCCATAAATAAAAGGCATAGCTGTTCCTTTTAATACTTTTGGTACACCTATAGGCTCTATACCTGCAAAAGGGAATTCACCATCTTCAGGATTAACTAAATAATTAGCTGCTTGATACCAATCATGCCATCCGTGATATCCACTGAATAAGATTTTATCTCTACCTGTTGTGCCTCTAGCTATTCGAACTGCTAAGGTACAAGAATCTCCTCCACCTTTCGTATATCTAACCATTTCTGCACTAGGAATTTCATTAATTAACAACTCTGCCAATTCAATTTCAAGAGAACTATTTACAGTATGAATACTACCCTTATCTATCTGCTTTTTTACAGCATTATCTACATAGTCATTCGAATGTCCAAGTATTATAGCTGACACAGCATTCATCCAGTCTAAATATTTATTGTCATCTACATCTATAAAATAAGCACCTTTGGATTCCTTTGCATATATAGGATTTATACCATGAGCAAATTGGCTAGATCTACGACTTATAAGCTGTGTTTTTCCAGGAATGATTTTTTCTGCTTTTTTATACAGATTTAGAGAATTCTTTATGTTATGTTTTTTCATGAGGTTTTTTTTTTCTTATATATTAAAGGTTAAGGTTGAAACATGAAAATCGCAATGTTAAAAAAACCATATTGCATTGAAATTCAAGAAATGGGCCTTAAAGATTCTCTTGAACCAAATGAAATAAGGGCTAAAACAGTTATAAGTGCACTAAAATTAGGTACTGATAGAGGAAATTATGAAGGGGCTGAAGATGTTCCAGGAGCACCAACTTATCCAAGATGGGTTGGGGACTCAAATATAGCAATAATTTCTGAAATTGGTTCTGAGGTTACAGATTTTAAAATTGGAGATAAAGTTGTATCTCAAAATCCTCATCAATCTGAATGGATTGCAAAAGATGATACTAATATATGTGTTATTCCTGATGGGGTAAATGATGAAGATGCTGTTTGGTCAACTCTATATACTTTAAGTGGTTTTTGCTACACAAAAGCAGATTTTATTGCTGGAGAAAATGTTGCTGTTGTAGGATTAGGGATTGTAGGACTTGGTGCAGTAGCATTAGGATCTCTATTTGGCGCAAAAAGAACAATTGCTATAGGTAATAGCGAGATTAGGAATGAAATGGCTTTAAAAGTTGGAGCAGATGGTGCAGTGCTTAGTAATTCAGAAGATATAGAAAGTAAATTAGATATTTTGACTAATAATGAAGGTATTGATCTTGTTATATTAACTGCTAATCCTTGGGATGCATACATTACTAGTATAAAATCTGTTAGGGCTGGAGGTAGGGTATCAATAGTTGCTCTTTCTGGAAGAGGAGAAAATGAAATTCAACAAAACCCTTTTCCTATGGAATATTTTTATAATAAAGGAATTAGTCTTATAGCTATTAGTGGTAAATTTGGATATAAATATCCTTCAAATAATGACAGAATGTCTTGGAGAAACCAATGTTCTAATATTCTAAATTTAATGAGGAAAGATAAGTTAAAACCAAGTTTTTTAAATACTCATAGAATGAATTATAAAGAAATACCTAAAGCTTATGAAATGATGTCAAAAAGAGATAAAAAAATGTTAGGAGTTATATTTGAATGGAGTTAAAAAATGTCTGAAATTTCTGAGAAATTAGATAATACTATTATTGATTGGATACATCACAAAGCACCAAATTGCAAACAATTTGAAGATAATATTTACATTTCAGAACATGATGATTCAATAGAACAAAATAGATTGAATAAAATTTGGATTTTTCAATATGAAAAAGATAATTCTTTATATATATCAATAAATAAAAACATAAAAGATGATGTAGTAAAACTAATAAATAAAACACCTAGAGATTTCCTTTTTTCTGATTATGGGAAGTATGAAATTTCAAAGATTACTCATAAATTCGGTTATTATGTTTGGGGGCCTAGTTGGCAATTATTTGCAGAAGAAAAAGATTGGATAGATATAAAGCTTTATGATGTTGAAATATTAAGTAGTGAGGAAATAAAAGATCAGTTAGATTCAAAAATATTTTGGCATAATTATCTTGACTGTATTAAAGGTTTTGTAATAAAAAATGATAATAAAATTATTGCTGCAGCCACGCTAAAAGATATAGGCGGAGGCTTTGCAGAAATTGGAGTAGATTCTGATCAAAATGTCTCATTATCAGGGTTAGGAAGTACTGTTTATTCTGCTGCAGGAAGATGGGCATTTGAAAATAATATCTATCCTTATAGTGCTGTTGCATCTTGGAATATTCCATCAACTAGAACACAACTTAAATGTGGCATGAAGTATGCTGGTAATGATATGGTGGGCATTGATAAATTCTCTCTAGCACCACAAACACTTGGATATCCTTCTAAAGATATTAAGATTTATGACTATTATCCAGAATGGGCTTTCAATAAAAACATAACGAAAATATAATTAACTTACGTTTTTCGTTAAATATCCTTTTATTTTCTTTATTACTAATTAAAAAAAAAGAAATTACTAAACAGGAAAATTTATCAGTAGCAATCCTTATAAATTTAAGTATGAAAATAAATACTATTTATTAGCTTTCAGTTAATATTTATAAGCAGAAAGTTTAATTTTTTTACGCTTTTCGTTACTTTTTGATAAATATTTAATGGTTTTTAAAATTATGCAAAAATATCTATAAAACATTGCAAATCTTTTTTTATTCCCTTAT
>JAACCT010000029.1 GCA_009937255.1 Dehalococcoidales bacterium | reverse complement strand
TATTTAAATTTTTCAATTTAGACTTTTTTATATCTGCGACAACAATTTTTTCTAAATTAGAATCACTTATATTTTTTTTGGCTTTATTAACTAAATTTATCCAATCATCTGATTTTTTATTAGATATATCTTTGGACTCATTTTTATTAGATTTATATTCTTCTTGAATATTATTTTTAAAATATAAATCTAATTCTTTATTTTCTCCAAAACTATTAAATTTATTGTTTTCATATTTAATTGCATAACTAGGAAAAATAAATTCAATAAAGGGATAGTTTTTCCATTCCTCTGATTTTTTTTTGTTTTTTATATCAAAACTGAAACTCCCAAAAGTTAATGGAAAACTTTCTAGTTCATTAATTACTTCTTCTTTAAAATTTGAAAATTTTTGATAATCATATAATTGAATTTTTTTTGCAATATCGAATGAAGCAACGATAGTTTCTCTAGAAGGATTTACTATTAAACTCGTAGGTTTTTTTCCTAATATTAAGGATAATAATTTTATGAAATCAGTCATTTTTTAATTGAATCAAAATCAATAAGACTTATATATAAATTATACACTATCTTCCAAATTGACTTGATATATTTTGATAGTCCAATTTTATTACAGCTGGCCTACCATGTGGATCCCAAGGAATTTCAGTTTTTTCTAAATCATTTATTAAATTAATAGATTCTGAATCTTTTAATTTATCTCCTGCTCGTACAGCTGAGTGACAAGCTAGCCTTTTAGAGATAATATTTTTGGGAGTATCTGTGTCATTATTTAAGTCGTTTGAAATAATACTTAATATTTTATCTAAGTCCGTAGCTTTAGTTTTATATAATCCGATGTGAGGAACATTCCTAACTATTATTTCTCCTGTTGCTGACTCATCTATATCCCATCCCATCTCTTTAAATTTTTCTAATTCATTTATTATTTTAAAATTTTTAGAAGCTCCTAAATCTATATATCTATTGATATTTAGTATTTGAAAATCATTTGATTGATTTTCATTAGAATATTTTTCAAATAATATTCTTTCATGCGCGGCATGTTGATCTACAATATATAATCCATCAGGATCTTCGCATAAAATAAAAGAATTTTTAATTTGACCTACATATCTTAATAAAGGGATTGCACTTTTTAAAGATATGGGTTCATTTGAATCAAATAATTTATCTTGGTTATAGCTTTTATTTTCATAATTTGCTATTACTCTATTTTGATTTAACTCAAAATTAATTGTATTTGAAGGAATCTCTAAATTTAATATTTTAGTCAAATTATTATATATAAATGATAAAATTTCATTTTCTTTTTCTAATTTAATTTCATGTTTTTGAGGATGAACGTTTACATCTACTTCGTTAAAAGGAATTTTTATATTTAAACATATAATTGGGAATTTTTTAGAAATAAAATTTTTGTAAGCATTTTCAATAGTATAGAAAATTTTAGTATTTTTAATTACTCTGTTATTCACACTAATATGCATTCGGGATCTATGGCCAAAATTATTATCAGGTTTTGATATATATCCAAAGAGTTGATAATTATTTTCTTTAACATCAATCTTAATAAAATCTAGGCTATTTAGTTTATAAAATTTAATTAAATTAGTAATCTGACTATTGTCACCATCAGTAATAACTCTAGTACTATCATCAATAATTAATTTAAATGATATTTCTGGGTATCCTAAAGATATACTTTGTATAAATTGGGTTATTTTTCCTGCTTCAGATTTTCCTTTTTTTAAATATTTTAGTCTTGCTGGTATATTATAAAAAATTTCATTTATAATAATTTTAGTACCATAATTAGCACCAACGTTTGTTTTATTTATTATATTCCCAAATTTAATTTCTAGAGATGTTGCAAAATCTTTTTCTTTTATTCTTGAAATACATTTTATTTTTGAAATCGATGATATTGATGAGAGCGCTTCACCTCTAAATCCCAAAGAACTAACTTTATAAATATCATCTTTTGTAGTTAATTTTGATGTACTATGGGTTTCAAATGCCAGTTCTATTTCAGTAGGATTTATACCATCTCCATCATCAGTAACTGAAATATATTCTTTTCCACCATTTTTAATTTCTATAATAATTTTTTTTGCACTAGCATCAATGGAATTTTCAACTAATTCTTTTATTATCGAAACAGGCTTATCAATTACTTCACCTGCACTTATTAATAAAGATATATTCTTTGATAATTTTTTTATTTTAGGAAGCATATTTATTTAGTGTTATTTAATTCTCTAGCCCAAAAAATACTAGATACTGCAAATAATCAAGTAATTATTGCAGTAAATAAAGTAGTTATTTCTGCTCCAAAATATCCAAATGCCCAACCCATTGGCAACATACTTAAAGGCATTAATCCCCATGACATCATAAGCAAACTAATAACTCTTGCTCTATACTCTTCATCAGCATTTTCTATCATTAAAGCTTGACCAAGACTCCATCTTCCAGTTTCTGAAAATCCAAGAATTATCATACCTATAATTCCAATTATGAACCAATTTATAGTAGCTATGATAAGTAAACCAAATCCAGTAATTATACCAATTGTAATCATTATTATTCCTCTTTTAGATTCAGAGGTCAGATTGGCTATTAAAATAGATGCTAAAATACCACCAATTCCTCCAGCTGCCATTAGATTTCCTACCTCACCAGGAGAAGATAGGTAAACATCTTTAGCAAAAACTGGAACTAACATTCTAAATGGTCCAGTACAAAGAGCTAAAATAACAGCATGAATCCAAATAATTCTTACAACTTTATTTGTTTTTAAGTACTTAAACCCATTTATAACTCCATTTAATGTCGAAATTTTATTACTTGTAATTTTTGGTGGAAATTTTGGGATAAAGTACAATAAAGAAAGACCAATAATCATTAGAAATGAAACAATAATATAAGAATTTTTAGCTCCAAAATATTCGTATGTATAACCTCCAATTGCTGGAGCAATCATCATAGTTATTCCCATAATTAATGCATTTAAACCTATAGCATTTGTTACTAACTTTTTTCCTACTAAATCAGGTATCAGAGCTTGTCTCGCTGGAACTTGTAACGCAAATCCTGCTCCTTGAGTTATTGAAACTATTAATAAATGAGACCAATGTAATTGGTTGGTAAAAAGTAATATTGATATAAAAATACTTGTTAATAAGTTAGATCCTTGAGCTATTTGAATTAATTTTCTTTTTTCAAATTTTTCGCCCAATACACCTCCAAACATTGAAAAAAGAAGTAATGAAGGAGCAAAACCTGCACTTACAATTCCTGTTATAAATGCATCACTAGTAATATCATAAACTAAAATACCTCTTACAGTCATTTGGATTTGAAAACCAGCCATTGAAAAGAATAGACTGAACCACATAAATCTAAAATGTCTATTTTTTAAACTTTCAAAAAGTCTAACTTTAGTTTGAGTTGTCAATTTAAACTATTTTCTAAATCTTGGATGATTGAATCCAGTTCTTTTACATTAATATAATCTTCATTAAACATACTATAAGCTCTACTTATATATGCAGAAATTAGCTTTTCAGATTTTTCAGTTTCAATATCTAAATAAGAAATTATTTCTTTAATTTTCCTATTTTCTGGAAGTAATTCACTAATGTTTAGAATCTCTTTTTTATATCCTTCTATAGTATCAATCTCATTAGTATCTTTTGAAAAATTTATCTTACCAATTATTTTTGTTACTTCAGATAATAATTCTGATTCTTCCATATTATTGATTTCTAGAATTTCAGTATCAGAAATTTCCTTTATATTTTTACTTGAATCATTTAATAAATTATCTAACGTAATTTGATCAAAATATTCTTTACATAATTCAGAATAATCATTTGCTATTTGAGATAATTTAGACATAGCTAATGTTTTTTCTTCACTACTTATTGCACCACCATATATTAAATCATCACTTCTTAGTGAACAGAGATTTATTAGTTCATCTATGGTGCCTTCAAATTTTTCGGGTAAGGGGGGGAAAATAATTTTATCCATATCTTGATCTGGGATTTGATCCGCAAACATTTCTGGTATGTATTTTGAAATATCACCAGTTATAGGAAAGTCTATAACATAAGATGCATAAATAATTTCATTATCTGAAAAATATACGATCGCATGGCATTTAGGTTTTTCTTTATTCCCGAGCTTAAAATCTAAATCTGACATTTCTTTATAATTTCCTTGTTTCAATATTTTAATCTGTTAAACTAAACATAGGAGTAAAAATTGATTTACAAATTTCTAATATTACCAATTCTACAACTTATAAATCCAGAGGTGTCACACTTTTTGGCTGAAAAATTATTACAACTCCCTTTTTTTAAATATTTAAACCCAATCGGTTATTTTCCTAAAAGCAAAAATATTAGAGTTAATGTAATGGATTTAGAATTTGATTCACCTATTGGATTAGCAGCTGGTTATGATAAAAATTGTAAAACAATAGAACCATTAATCTCATTAGGATTTGGATTTATTACTGGAGGAACTATTACTCTTCAAGAAAGATTTGGAAATCCTAGACCTAGACTATTCCATATACCTGAAAAAGAAGCCCTTATAAACTCCTTAGGATTTCCAAGTATTGGTTTGGAAAATGTTGAAAAAAAATTAAACTCAAAAAGTAAAATAAAAAATAAACTTTTTCTATCTGTCTCAGGTATATCAGAAGACGAAATTATTTCTTGCGTTGAAACTTTAGATAAGTATACTAATATTTTTGAGATAAATATCTCAAGTCCAAATACTTCTGGTTTAAGACTTTTCCATAATCCATCAGAATTATCAAAACTTGTTGAAAAAATTAAAAAATCTACTCACAATAAAATATTAATTAAATTACCACCATGGACTGATGAATTAAAACAGGATCATTTAAGTTTAGCCCAAACAAGTATTTTAGCTGGTGCTGATGGTTTGGTAATTGCAAATAGTATGCCTACAAATAACTCAAAACTCGCTGTTGGAAAGGGTGGATTATCTGGAAAAGTATTAACTGAAAACACTTTAAGGATGATTGCAGAAGTAAGAGCATCAATAGGTCCAAATCCTCTAATAGTTGCGTGTGGTGGCATTTTTGATGAAAGAGATATATGGAATTGCATAGCCCTTGGTGCTGACTTATGCCAAGCTTACACGGGTTTTATTTATAAAGGTCCATTTTTTGCTCATAATATTAATAAGAAACTTTCCCAACTACTTATCGAAAAGAACATTAAATCTATAAATGATGTTAAGGGATCTAGTTTAATTTAAAAAAAATTATTCTACAAGAATTTTTTAATATCATCATATGATGGCATTGATTCTTGTGCACCACTTCTAGTAGTACTTAAAGCTGATCCTATTACTGCTATCTGAATAGATTCTTCTAGATCAATATTTTTAGAAAGAGATGCTCCTAATATACCCGTAAAAGCATCCCCTGCACCTACGCTAGCTTCAACTTTATTAATTTTATGTGGTGGAAAATATTTTTCTTTATTTTGATTCATTAGATATGCTCCATTCTCTCCTAAAGTAATAATGCAACTATTAATATTATTTTTAAGTATTTTATTTGCAGCCACTTTTGCATCATCAATTGATTTGATTTTTATACCTGTCATATATTCAGCTTCAGTTTCATTAGGAGTAATTATATCTGCTATGGAAAAGTATTCCATTGTTAATTCTTTTCTATATGGTGCAGGATCTAAAATTATTTTTATATTATTTTTTTTCGCTAAATTCATACAATCTTCAGTTATACTTTTATTCATCTCATTTTGAGTTATTAATACTTTAGTATTAATTAAGTTTTTTTTGAAAGATTCTACGATATTCTTTTCTTTATTTTCATTAGCACCATATACAGCATTTACATAATTTTCACCATGTTGATCAGTGAAAATAATTGCAATTCCTGAATGATTGTTGGAATCTTCAATTATACTATCAGTATTTATATATTCTTTATCTAAATAGTTTTTTAATTCTTTCCCATATAAATCACCACCAACTAATCCTAAAAATACAACTGAGTTTTTGTTAGAAACTCTTGCAGCAGCAACAGCTTGGTTTCCACCTTTTCCTCCTGGTGCAGTATAAAATTTATGACCAACAATAGTTTCTCCAGGAAAGGCAGGTCTATCAACATCCATTATTAGGTCCATATTTAAAGCTCCTAGAACTGTTATAGAATTTTCTAAAGTTTGTAATTTCATACTATTTAGCTTTCATTTTTTGTTATCCTAAATCATAATATAATAAGTTCATAACAACAAGATGAAAATTTAATAACTATGGCTAATATAAAAATACCTACACCTCTAAGAAATTTAACTGATAATTTAACTTCTGTGGAGATAGATGGGAAAAAAGTTTCTGAAATAATTGATAATCTAGAGAATAAGTTTCCTGGCGTTAAGAGCAAAATAATGACTGATGGGGAATTAAAACACTTTGTAAATATTTATGTTAATGGTGAAGATATAAGATATTTAAATTCTTTATCTACTGATGTCAATAAAAATGATGAAATATCTATAGTTCCTGCTGTAGCTGGTGGTTAATTTAAAACTTTT
Source organism: Dehalococcoidales bacterium (assembly GCA_009937255.1). Taxonomy (GTDB): domain Bacteria; phylum Chloroflexota; class Dehalococcoidia; order Lucifugimonadales; family Lucifugimonadaceae; genus TMED-70. The sequence continues at coordinate 45,875 of JAACCT010000029.1, read as the reverse complement.
TTTATAGATTTCATTATGATTTCATCACTTACATTTTGTACTACCTCTGATACTCCTATTGATTTTAATAAAACCCATTTTACCTTACCATCTGAATTTTTTTTATCCATCTTAATTGCTTCAAAGATTTTTTCAGGACTTAATCCTTCTGCTTTTATGGGAAGTTGATATTTTTCTAGTATCTGTTTTTGTTTTTCTACCAAAGTACTTGTAACCATTCCTAACTCTTCAGAAATATTAATAGCTGCCATCATACCTATACTCACAGCTTCACCATGAAGGAAATTTCCATAATTAGTTACTTTTTCTATAGCATGCCCAATAGTATGTCCGTAATTTAATTTTATTCTTTCATCTCCAGTTTCAAATTCATCTTTTGAAACTATATCAGCTTTTATTTTTACCGATTTCTTAAGGATATTTGCTGAAAATTCAGTGTCCAAATTAAATATTTGTTCATGCTCTTTGTCAAACTCATTAAATAAATTTTCATCAATTATTAAAGAATGTTTTATAGCTTCTGCCCAACCACTATTTTTTTCCCTAAAAGGTAAAGAATTTAAAAAATCTAAATCTTCAAAAACTAGTTTAGGTTGAAAAAAAGAACCTACTAAATTTTTTCCATGATTTAAGTTATAAGCTACTTTACCTCCAATAGAAGCATCAGTCATAGCTGCTAATGTTGTAGGTATTTGGACAAATGGAATTCCTCTTAAATAAGTAGATGCTACAAATCCTATTATGTCTCCAGCTACTCCTCCTCCAAAGGAAATAATAAAGTCTTTTCTTTCAGTTTTCATATCAGCTAACCAATCATATATTTTTTCAACTGTATTATAATTTTTCAAAGATTCTGAAAAGTCAGTTGAAAAAGAGTTAGTTATATATCCGTGAGATTCTAGAGATTCATGAATAAATTTTATATTTTTAGGGAACATAGATTTGTCTGCAATAAGAAAACATTTTTTATTTACAAGACCAGCAGAATCTAGTTCTTTTCCCAATTCATTTATTATAGATTTACCTACTATAACTCTATAATTACCTTGAGATGTATTTACTTCTGATGCTAAATATTTATCTTTCATCTAATTTGTCTAAAATTTCTTTTACAACTTTATTAGTTGTTTTATTGTCGGTTGTTACCTTTATATTTGCTAGGTTATAATTTTTTATTCTATCTTTATATAACTTTACAATATTATCATTATCTATATTTTTACCTAAAAGTGGTCTTATTTCTGAGGACCCAATTAATCTTTTTTTTATTGTTTCTAAAGATGCATCTAACCATATAATTATTCCATTTTTGATCATTATGTCTACATTTTCTTTCAATATGGGCAAACCTCCACCTGTTGAAATCACATTTGAAATATCATAATTTATTTTTTTTAATATTTTGGTTTCTAATGCTCTAAAAAAAAGTTCACCCTTTTTTTCTATAATTTGATGAATTTCTTTATTTTCTAATAATTCTATTTCTCTATCTGTATCTATAAATGATAATTTTAGCTGTTTAGATATTTTTTTACCAATTACACTTTTACCTGAACCAGAAAATCCAATTATAAAAATATTTGTATAATTATTTTTTGTTGCCATATTCTTTAAATGTTTTTATGTATGAAGAATAGTTACGTTTGATTTCTTGAAGGCTATCACCACCAAATTTTTCTAGAATTTCTTCTGTTAGAGTAATTGCAAGCATTGCTTCACCTACCGGACATGCCCTACTCACTTGGCAAATATCGGATCTATTATATGCCGCTTCTACTACTTCTCCAGTAATAATATCGACTGAAGGCAATGGTCTTGTCATTGTAGCTATTGGCTTTATTGCAACATTAACAATAATAGGATTTCCATTAGACATTCCACCTTCAATTCCACCTGCATGATTAGATTTTGGTGAAAAATTCCTTATATCATCTAGATTTGGTTCAATAACATCTTGTATTTGATTTCCAAATTTTTCTGTATTCCCAAAACCATTTCCAATTTCAATTCCTTTGACAGCATTTATAGAAATCATAGATTGTGCAATTTTTCCATCAAGTTTTTTATCCCATTGAGTATGAGTTCCTATACCAAGAGGCACACCTGTAGCTATTACTTGAAAAACACCACCAATTGTAGTTCTTTCTTTTTTTGCACGGTCAATTACTTTTTTGAATTTTTCATCATCTTCTAAAGATGAAGCTCTTACTTCAGAATTTTCAACAAAATTCCAATCAATTAAGTCTATATTTGATATGCTAGAATTTTCCCATCCCACAGATTTAACCCATGATTTAATATTTATTCCCAGTTCTGAAAGAAATTTTTTACAAATTGAAGCTGCAGCAACCCTTGCAGCAGTTTCTCTAGCACTAGCTCTTTCTAAAACATTTCTAACATCTTTATGATTAAATTTTAAAGTACCAGGGAAGTCAGCATGACCTGGAACTATTTTTGTTTGCCTTTTTATATCTTGGTCTTTGCTTACTTCTTTTACAGACATTGGTATTAACCAATTTGCCCAATCTTTATTTTCTATCCATAAAGATATAGGAGATCCCAAAGTTTTACCGTGACGAACTCCAGATTTTATTTCTGCTCTATCTTTTTCTATTTTCATCCTTCCGCCGGATCCATATCCTTTTTGGCGTCTAGACATATCTTTCTCTATATAATCTTCACTTATAGATAAATTTGAAGGAATACCTTCAAGTATTACATTTAATCCTTGTACGTGAGATTCCCCAGCTGTTAAAAATCTAAATTTAGTCATTATATTAATATTCTAATTATTTATTATTCCTACTGATTCAAGCATTTTATCTAATGGAGCTTTTTTATTTGTTACTAGTTCGAACCCAATAGCTGCTTGAAAAACTAACATTGTTAATCCTCCAATTTGCTCTATACTATTATCTATTGCTCCTTGTAAAAACGGAGTAATAGTTGGCGAATATACTAAGTCATAACACAATGCATTCTTATTTATGATATCAGTATTTATTGGAGATTTCTTAGGGTTAGGACCTCCCTCCATTCCTAGAGAAGTTGTGTTTACAATTAAATCTATTTCTCTAATAAATGTTTTAGAGTTTAATTTCTCTTCGTCAATTATTTTTATATTATTATATTTTGTAAAACTCTTAATTAAACTTTTAGCGTTTTCATAAGTTCTATTATAAATATAAAGAGATTTTGCATTTTCTTTAATAATTGATAAACAAATTGCTTTAGAAGAACCTCCAGCTCCTAGAACCAAACAATTTTTATTTTTAATTTCTTTATTATGATGAAAAATACTTATTGAAAAGCCTTGCCCATCAGTATTATGACCTTTTAATTTTCCATTTTTATTTACTATCCAGTTTACAGCGTTCATCTCTTTAGCAGTTTCATCAATATCATCTAGATATTGAATAACTTTTTGCTTATAAGGCAGAGTCACACAAGAACCTAATATATTTGTATTTCTAAGATTGAATATTTGTTTCTCAAGATCTTCTTTTTTAGTATCCCAGATTTTGAAAGTTATATTAAGATTTAACTCTTTAAAAGCGGACTCATGTATTTTTGGTGATAAAGTATGCCCTAATGGATTACCAATTATTCCAATTTCTTTCATTGTTTCCTTTGTGTATTCAAATAATTTTCTAGTATTAAAACAGCTGATTCAGAGTCTATTTTTTCTTTTATCTTAGTTTTTTTTATACCTGATTGAATTAAATTTTTTTCAGCTTCTTTTGTTGTTAATCTTTCATCCCAGAGAATTATTTTTATATTTAGAATATTTTCTTTAATTTTTTTTGATATAAATCGTGAAAACTTTGCCCTTGATCCTTCTTTTCCATTCATAAGTTTTGGTAATCCTATAATTATTTTATCAACCTCATTTTGATTTATAATGATAGATAATTCAGTAATAAAAAATTCTAAATCTTCAGATTTAATATAATCTAGAGGGGTACACATTGTTGAAATATTATTAGAAATTGCTACACCAGTCCTCTTTTCGCCTATATCTAGTGCAATGATTTTCATTTAATTAATATGCTTTTCTAAAATTTCTTTTGGATTTTTAAAAAATTTATCAAATTCACTAATATTTTTTATTCCCACTTGGGCAGAAAATTTATTGCCTCCGCCTCCACCATTAGTTTCTTCTGCAATGATTTTTGCTATATAGTTTGCATCAATAGAATTATTATCAGTAGCCATTATAACTATTGATCCTTTTTGTTCCATTATTGAACCTAAAATAACAATACCTTTACCAATTTTGGTTCTTTGTAAATCTCCAGCTTTTCTAAGAGATCCTATATTTGAAGCAGTGACTTTAGAACATGAAATTTTAGTATTAGATAAAGAAAATTCTTGATTTATACTATTATTTCTAGTTCCTAATGATTGGTTTGTTAATTCTAATTGAAGACTTTCTATTTCCTTTTGTTGTTGTTTAGATTGTTCATAAAGGTTATTAAACTTATCAATAACATCATCATTATTAGTACTAAGAGTTTTCATAATTGAATTTAATGTAAAAAAATGTTCATCAACTAATTGTTCAGTCCCTACTCCTGTAGTGGCAAAAATTCTTCTGTTTCCAGAACCAATTCCATTTTCAGATAAAATTTTAAATAATCCTATTCCCCCAGTTTTAGACATATGAGTTCCTCCACAAAGTTCAAAGCTCCATGGAGCATCAATTTTTATAGTTCTTACTTCGTGTTCATACTTTTCATCAAAAAATGCTAATGCACCTTCTTCGATAGCTTTGTTGTAAGTTGTAAAATAAACTTCAACTTCTAAGTTTTCTCTCACTGATAGGTTCACTCTATCTTCTATTTTTTTTAATGTTTTTCTATCTAAAGCCTCTAAACTTGTAAAATCAAATCTAAGATAGTCATCATGAACTAAAGACCCTGATTGTCTCACATGTGTTCCTACTATTTCTCTTAATGCTGCATGAACAAGATGTGTTGCTGTATGGTTTCTTCTGATTTTTTCTCTTCTTTTTTTATCAACGTTAAATTTTAGGATATTACCCAAGTTGATATTCCCATTTTTTAGCTTTGCTTTATGAATAAAAATACCTCCATAAGGAGAGGTAGTATCTAAAATTTCTAATTGAGTTTTATCATTTCTTCCAAATCCTGAATCTCCTATTTGTCCTCCTTTTTCAGCATAAAAAGGACTCTTATCTATAATTAATTCAAATAAATCATTATTTTTAATTTCTTTTACACTTTTACCATTTTTAATTAATCCTAGTATTTCAGAATCAGATTCAAGAGAAGTATATCCAGTAAATTCTGTTGGATCTAAATTAAGAGATGAATATATTTTTTGATCTTGGTTTTTTTTAGTTTGTGATGAATTTTTTGAAATATCTTTTTGTTTTGCCATGATTATTTTAAATGAATTTTTATCAATATCTATTCCTGCTTCTTGACATAATTCGTTTGTTATTTCTATTGGAAATCCATAAGTATCATAAAGATTAAATGCTTCAAATCCAGTTAATATACTTAAATCCTCTTTTTTATCCAATTTATTATAAATATCATTTGCTGTATCTAGAGCATCTCTTGATGAATCTACATCTTCAAAAGATTTATTTCGTTTTCTAATTAACTCTGATAAAACTTGAGTTCCATAGCTTAAGGTTTTGTTAAAATTTTGTTCTTCTTTATTTAAGACGGATATTATAAAATTTAATTTTTCCTTTAACTCTGGATAAATATGGTTTAATTTTGACGAAGTCACTTCAGCTATTGGTGAAAGTATGGGATATTCTAATTTTAATTTTTTTGCAGTGACCATTGCCCTTCTTATTAGTCTCCTTAATACATATCCTCGCCCTGTATTTTCAGGCAATACACCATCAGCTATTAGAAATGAAGCTGATCTTCCATGTTCAGCGATAATTCTTTTATATTTATCAGAATTATCTATATTTTTAGAAACTAATTTATTTAACCCTTTTAAGTGATCTTCAAAAATATCAGTTTCATATGCACTATTTACTTTATTTAATACAGAAATTGTTCTTTCAAGACCCATACCTGTATCTATATTGTTAAATGGAAGCTTAGTATCCTTACCATCTATCTCTCTATAAAATTGAGTAAAAACTAAATTATACAATTCTATAAAATCTTCATGTATATTAGGGCCCCAGTTGTTATTTTCAAAGTCCATAGAATTTAGGTCACCTGTAAAGTAATGTAGCTCTGAACACGGTCCACATGGTCCCTCATCTCCAGCTGGGCCCCACCAATTATCTTCATCTCCAAATTTATATATATATTTCTCTGGAATACCTAGATCTAACCAGATTTTTTTTGTTTCGTCATCATCTTTATATATAGTGAAAAAGATTCTATTAACATCAAATTTCAGTACATCAGTCATAAATTCTAATGCCCATTCGCAGGCTTCTTTTTTAAAGTAATCCCCAAAACTAAAATTACCCAACATTTCAAAAAGTGTAAGATGAGTATCATCTCCAACTTCTTCAATATCAGTGGTTCTGAAACATTTTTGAGAAGTAGTAATCCTCTTGCTAGGTGGTTTTTTTTCTCCTGAAAAATAAGACTTAAATTGTGCCATGCCAGAATTTGTTAATAATAAAGTTGGATCCCCAGAAGGAATAAGTGAAGAAGAAGGTAAAATTAAATGATTTTTTGATTCAAAAAATTTTAGAAAACTTTCTCTTAATTGGTCTGCCGTTTTTGGTGTATTCATTTATTTTTAATTATTTAAGTATATTTTACGATATTATGTTTTTATTTGTCTCTTGTATTATAGTTTCAAAAAATTGCTTCCTCCAACCATTAACGTTATATTTTTTTATATTAGAAAATTTTTTTTCTAATTCTTTTTTATTGGCAATCAAAGTTTCTGAAACATTAGATTCATTTGAAATTTTTTTTAAAATTTCTTGTTGTCTTTTTACATTTACTTTTGAGAAGACTTTATTTAGCTTCTTTTTCTTATGTAATTTAAACTTATTAAAAATTTCATTGTAATCTTTTTCAAAAAAATATTTATTCTGATGAAAATTCGTTTTCATAAAATAATTAATATCAGTATATTCTTCACAACATATTTTTATAATATCCTTATCTCTTAAGAACCAAGATTTAGGAATATTTCTTTGTTTTGATTTCTCTTCTCTAAATTGACATATTTTTTTTAATAAATCTATATCTAGTTTACTTTTGTCATTTAATTTGATTTTTTCCCATGCGTTTTTAGAATTATTTTTATATGAAATTTTTGTAATAACATTTTTTATTTCTTCTTTGTACCATTCATCTTTTTTTTCTCTTATAAGTTTAGTTTTTAAAACTTTATAAATTTTTTGTAAATAGATTACATCTTTTGCTGCGTAACTTATTTGTTGTGATGTGAACGGTCTTTTTAACCAGTTTGATTTTTGTTGTTTTTTGTCAATTTCAACCCCTAGTATATTTTTTACTAAGTTTTTATAACTAATATGATGTTCTAAATCAGTAAACGCATTTCCTAACTGAGTATCAAAAACATTAGTTATATTAATTGAAAAATTATAATTTAATATTTCAATATCCTGTTCACAATCATGAAATATTTTTAGATATTTTTTGTTAGAGAATATTTTTTTTAGAAAATCATATTGATTATTTTTTTCTTTAAAATCGAATAAATAAACTACATTATCAATTGCTATTTGTATTAGAGATAAAATAGGAAAAAAAGTTTTTTCTCTAACGAATTCTGTATCTATTGATAGAATTTTTTCTTTATTCAAGAGTAAAAGAAATTCTGCGCTATTAAATTTTTCTGTAACTAATTTAATATTCATAAAATATGTGGATTAAATCTTATTTTAGACCATATTAATTTTTTAATGAATTACTTATTTTAGTTTATTCTTGATAAAGTTTGTTAAGATTATTAAAAAACATACTATGACAAATAAATTAAAAAGTGAAAAATGGTTTGGTGAAAAAAATTTAGAAGGTTTTTTACACAGATCCGGAATGAAAGCTCAAGGTTGGCCAGAAAATTTAATTAAAGACAGGCCTATTATTGGTATAGCTAATAGTTTTTCGGAAGCTGTACATTGTAACTCTCATCTAAGAACTTTAGCTGAACATGTTAAAAAAGGAATTTTAGTTGCAGGAGGTACCCCAATTGAATTTCCAGTAATTTCATTAGGAGAGTTTTTTCTTTCTCCAACCTCTATGTATCTTAGAAACCAAATGTCTATAGACGTTGAAGAAATGATAAAAGGATTACCTATTGATGGAGTTGTTTTATTATCTGGTTGCGATAAAACTACTCCTGCTATGGTTATGGGTGCCGCTTCTGCAAATATTCCTACAATTCTACTTCCTGGTGGCCCTTCTCTAAGAGGTGATTGGAAAGGACAGGTATTAGGATCATGTACAGACTGTCGAAGATATTGGACAGAATTAAGAGCTGGAAATATAACTCAATCAGATTATGATTCTATGGAAGAAGGTATTTATAGATCTGCAGGACATTGTATGGTAGCAGGAACAGCATCAACAATGTCAGCTATTTCTGAAGGAATGGGTCTTACTTTAGAAGGTGCAGCAACTTTACCAGCTGTAGATTCTAGAAGATTAACTTTATCAAATAATACTGGCCAACGAATAGTTGAAATGGTAAAGGAAAATATAAAATTCAAAGAATTCCTTACTAAAGAAAGTTTCCATAACGGCATTACAACATTAATGTCTTTTGGAGGTGCAACAAATGCAATCATACATTTACTAGCAATAGCAGGAAGAACTGATGTTAAACTTTCGCTAGAAGATTTTAATCTAATTTCAGAAAAAACTCCTGTAATAGCTAACTTAAAACCAGCAGGAGAAAAGTTAATGGAGGATTTGCATTATGCAGGAGGAGTATCCGGGTTATTAAAAAATGTTGAAGATTTGATATATAAAAATGTTAAAACTGTATCTGGAAAAAAATTATCTGAGATTATTTTAAACGCAGAAATTTATAATGATGAAGTAATAAAATCTAAATCAAAGCCAATCAATGAGACTGGTAGTATAGCTATTTTAAAAGGAACTCTAGCACCCACAGGTGCAGTAATCAAAGTTGCAGCAGCAAGTAAAAAATTTTATGAACATAAAGGTAAAGCACTTGTATATGATAGCGCTCAAGAACTTTCAGATAATATTGATAATCCTGATTTAGATGTAAATGAAGATACAGTACTAGTTCTTAGAAATAACGGCCCTGTAGGTGGACAAGGGATGCCTGAGTCAGGTTTTTTACCTATACCTAAGAAATTATTAGATAAAGGGATACGTGATATTGTCAGACTTTCTGATGCTAGAATGAGTGGCACTGCTTTTGGAACTATAATTCTTCATATAAGTCCAGAATCTTATATAGGTGGACCTCTTTCCTTAGTTAAAACAGGAGATTTAATCTCTATTTCTATTAAAAATAAATCTTTAGATTTACTTGTAGATGAAGAAATTTTATTAAAAAGAAAAAAAGAATCAAAATCAACTTATGAAATAAATGATTATAAAAGAGGTTATGGATTTATCTATAATAAACATATCCTACAAGCTGAAGATGGCTGTGATTTTGACTTCTTAAAAGCTTAGATATTCAAAAAATTAGCTCTAATATTTTTTCTAAATTATTGATTTCATAATTTGGTTTTATTGAATTATTTGTATAATTTATATTCCTTCGATTTAAAAGAATTGAAGTTATACCCATTTTATTAGCACCTAAAATATCTGATGCAAGGCTATCTCCAACCATTAAAACTTCGGAATTTGATAAATTTAATTTATTTAAAATAACTTCAAAAGGTTTATTATTTGGTTTTCCTAAAATAGATTCACTTGAAGTTAATATTTTTCTATTATTCTTTGAAAAAAAGTTTAAAATCCCTGATTTAGCCATTTTTCTTCTTTGATGTAATATCATTCCATTTGTAAGGATTCCTAATTTCATATTCTTTAGATTTTGTAATGTTGGAATAACATCGTCGAATAATTTAATTCCTTCCCACATTGAATATATATAAAAATTATTTATTTTTAAAATTTCTTCTTTTGATTTTTCTATTCCAAAGTTATTAAAAACTTCTTTCCATATTTCAATTCTAAATTTTAAATATCTTTCATTTAAATATTCACTTACTTCTCCTTTTCCACCACAATCTCCCCATAATATATCTCTTCCTCCAAATTTTGTTTCTTTGTAAGTAGAGAATAACTTTTCAGTTCCAATTTTATGAATTGTATTTATAAAAATATTAAGTATATTTTTCGAATCATTTTTATAATTTGGTAAAAACTTTTCTATTACTTTTAAGTAACTATATTCATATAAATCATCATGTATAGTCAGAGTATCATCTAGATCAAAAATTACACCCTTAATCATAAATTCGATATTATAGCTTCAGTTACTTCGTTAGTTTTAGAATTCCCACCCAAATCTGGAGTCAATGTCTCTCCTAATTCAATAACTTTTTTTACAGCGTTTTCTAATTCTATTCCAGTGCTTTCTTCTCCTAAATGAGTAAGCATAATTCCAGCTGTTAAAATTTGAGCCATAGGATTAGAAATTTCTTTTCCAACAATATCTGGAGCAGAACCATGAGTAGGTTCAAACATTGAAGGTTTATTTTTTGAAGGGTCAATATTACCGCTTGAAGCCAGTCCCATAGATCCAGTAATTATGGCTCCTATATCTGTAAGAATATCTCCAAATAAATTACTAGCTACAACAACATCAAAATCTTTAGGTTTTCTTATAAAGTCCATACAAGCTGCATCTATAAGTAATGAATTAGTACTTATTTGAGGATATTCTTTTTTTATATCTTCAAAGCATCTATCCCATAATGTCATTGAATATCCTTGTGCATTTGATTTTGTAATAGAAGTTACATGGTTTTTTTTATTTCTTTTAATTGCTAATTCAAAAGCATATCTAATTACTCTTTCACATCCTTTTCTAGTGAAAACTGCACTTTGAATAGCCACTTCATCTGGAAAATTTTCATATTGAAATCCTCCAACATTTGCATATTCACCTTCGGTATTTTCTCTTACTACAATAAAATCTACATCATAAGGCTTTAAACCCTTAATCGGTGTTTCAACTCCTGGATAAAGTACGGATGGTCTAACACATGCATATTGATCAAAAGCTCTTCTTATCGGTAGAAGTAATCCATTTAAAGTAACATGATCTTGAATGTCAGGATGACCAACTGCACCTAAAAATATTCCGTCAAATTCTTCAAGTTGTCTAATACCATCCTTTGGCATCATAATTCCATTTTTAAAATAATACTCAGAGCTCCAATCAAAATTTGTGAAATTTAAATTGAAATCTTTATTGTTACATAAATGTTTTAATACCTTTATTGCACTATCAACGACTTCTATTCCTATTCCATCACCCGGTATAACTGCTATATTATAATCTTTCAATTTTACTCCCCTATTTATTTTGTTCTATTATTTGAATTATCCCTGCCATATCATCCATTTCTTTATTTTGAGATTTCATTTCATCATATAGTTTTTTTGTAACTTCAATTAATGGAAGATTAACGGAAAGATCTTTACCCATTTGATGAATAATACTGATGTCTTTATGTAAATTTCTAGCAGGAACAGGAGAATTTTCAAATTTTCTATCTCTGATTACTGGAGCACATCTTTCAAGCATTCTAGAAAACCCAAAACTAACCATTAAAATTTCCATTGCTGAATTAATATCAATATTAGCAGCATTAGTTAAAGCCAATGCTTCTGCTGCAGCTGTTGTATGAACAGCTGTTAGCAGTTGGTTAATTAATTTCATTGAAGTGCCAGTACCTGAATCACCCATATATTTTATTGTTGTCCCCATCATTTCAAAAAAAGGCTTTGATTTTTCAAAACTTTCTTTATTACCTCCAACCATTATGGATAAAGTTCCATCTTTAGCTCCAACTGGTCCTCCTGAAATTGGAGCATCTAAAAAAGTTGAACCTTGCGACAATATATATTTTGAACATTTTTTTGATGTTAAGACATCAACAGTTGAATGGTCTACTATAATTTTTTTTTCTTTAGAGTAAGACATAATACCTTTATCGCCAGTTATCAAATCTAAAGAAGTATTTACATCAGGTAGGCAATTTAAAATCAAATCACTATTTTGAACTAAATCTTCTAGTTCATAGCAACCTTTTGCTCCTTTATTTTCCATTGCTGAAATTTTATCTTTACTTCTTGTAAAAACACTTAATTCTGCTCCATTTGATAAAAGATTATCTGCCATACCTTGTCCCATATTACCTAGTCCAATAAATCCAACTTTCATCATTACTCCTTTATAAATTATTTTTTATATTTTCAATAAGTTTTTTTATGCTTTGCTGTACAACTCCAGTAACATTAGCAGCATTATGAGATGTAAGTATTACGTTGTGCAGTTCTCTTAATTTATTTTCTTCAGGAATAGGTTCAGTTTCAAAAACATCAAGAGCTGCACCACCGATTTTTCCACTAATAATTGCGTTATATAATACTTCTTCATTTATAAGTTTTCCTCTTGCAGTATTAATCAATAATGCATTATTTTTCATAAGAGATATCTCTGATTTATCAAGCAAATATTTATTATTATTTAAAACTCTTGTATGAATAGTTACAACATCAGAATTTTCCAATAAATAGCCTAAATCAGAAACTCTTGAAAATTCTTCAAAAGTTAATGCCCTTATTTTATCCAATCTCATCACAGGATGTATGATTATTTTCATTCCTAAATTAAAACCAATTCTTGCTACCTTTTCTCCTATAACTCCAGAACCAATAACACCTAAAGTTTTTCCTTCTAATAGTTCAGTTTCAATAGACGGCCATTCATTTGATCTAATTCTTCTATCTAATTCAGGAATTTTTTTATTCAATGACATCATTAATGAAATAGCATGTTCTGCAACTGCATTTGTTAGTATATTAGGAATTGAAGTGACTGTAATATTATTTCTAGTAGCTGAGTCTAAATCAATGTGATCTAATGCTGGTCCAAAAACTGCTATGTGTTTTAATTCAGGAAGATTTTCAATAATATTATTATCAATGATAGTAGTTGCTTTAGTAATAACAGCTGTATGAGTTTTATCAAGCCTACTAATGAGGTCTCTAGAATTTTTTGGCCTTGACTTATATATATTTACCTCTTTTAAGTCATCAAATAAAGCTGATTCATATGAAATCACCTGAGGTTCGTCATCAACAATTACAATTTTACTCATAAATTAATTATCTCCAATTAAATATCTATTATAATGTTCTTATTACTATTAAATAAGTATTCATATGTCTTCATACAAAATTTTATACTGGAAAGAAATTCCTACTCAATTAAAATATACTGACTCTAACGGTGTTCAAGGATCTTATCCTTTAAATTTGTTTTTCCAAAAAGCTATAGATGCTATCGCTATGCATGATGGATCAATAACTTCTGGAGATTATTTAGATGCTTGGGACTGGGGTCAGGTCATTTCGACTGAGAAATCGCCTGAAGAAATTATAAATTCTTTTGATGAAAATATACCTAAATCATTTATTAATAAAATAAAAAAAATACATGATGAAGGAAATAGAAAGGCTACACCAGGTTCAATTGACTCATGGTTCATAAATTAAATAATACTTCTAAACTTATACTTTCAGATGCAAAAAAAGGTAAAATTTTTTTATTGGATGGAGCTACAGGTACATATCTCCAAAATAATGGACTTGTACCTGGAGGTTGTCCAGAATTAATGAATATTGAAAGTCCCCAAGTTATTAAAGAAATGGCAAATAACTACTATAAAAATGGTAGTGATATAACCTTAACTAATACATTTGGCGGGAATTATTTCAGATTAAAGCATTATGGCTTAGAAAATAAGGTTTTTGAGATTAATAAAATAGCAGCTGAAATTGCAAAATCTTCTGCTGAAGTTCACTCTAAAAAATATGTTTTTGGATCTATTGGTCCTACCGGAGAGTTTATTGAACCTTTAGGAAGTGTCACAGAAAATGAAATGTATGACCGTTTATTAGAGCAAATGAAAGGATTGCACGCTGGTGGTGTTGATGGTTTCCTTATCGAAACTCAGATTGCTACAGAAGAAACTTTATTAGCAGTTAAGGTTGCCAGAGAAAATTTTGATTTATTAGTTCTAACTTCTATGGTTTACGATAAAGGCCCAAGAGGATATTTTTCTATGTTTGGTTTAGAACCTCATAAAAGTCTTGATCTTTTATATGATGCAGGAGCTGATGTAGTTGGAACAAATTGTGGGAATGGCTCTGATAGAATGTTGGAAATCTCAAAAATTTTTAGAGAAAACACTAAATCTCCTTTGTTAGTTCAAGCTAATGCAGGTATTCCAATTATTAAGAAAAAGGATATAATTTACCCAGAATCTCCAGAATTTATGGTTGATAATTATAAAAAATTAATAGATTTAAATATAAATTTCTTAGGTGGTTGTTGTGGTACAACTGAGAGCCATATAAAATCATTTTCTAATATTATAAGGAGTCATAATGAACGTATCTGATGTAGCTAAAAAATTTGGTAAATGTCTTGAGTTAGTATCAATGGATCCTAATTTTCATAATATTAGTGTTGGTTTATTTCTTAAAAACGATATTTTAACAATTTGGTCTTATAGTAAAAAAGATGGTGTAGCCAAAAGATTAAATGTAATTAGAGATAAAATGGTTGACTTTGGAGGTTTAGATACGGTAGATGATGATTGTAAGCTTTCTATACCTAAGGGTTCATTAATTCCTAGACCTCTAAAATTTTTATTTGTGAAATCAGTAGAAATGGATCCTTCATCAGTACCAGAAACAGGGGAAGTTTCTGCCAAAGATAATAAAAGTAAACTTATTTTTCATATAGATGGCTCGCTTGAAAATGACAAATTTATTTATAAAGTCTCAGCAAAAGGAGAGCATGATAAGCCAATTTTAAGAATCAGAGCAGTTGTAGGAGGATTTGTAAAATATGGCGAATGTATTAACAACGATATAGACAGCTTTTATTTTCCAGATAAAAAAGCTCATGATGAGTATGTAAGAGTTTTACTACCTTATGCCAGAAATGTTAGTGCAGTAGAAAATATGTTAAATGCATCTGAACAAGCTGGCCAAATGACAACACAAACACTTGGGTTTGCACAATCTTAAAGGAAATATTATGAATAAAATGACAAAAAAACAAAGAGTTTTAGCAGCGCTAAATAGACAGCCTGTTGACAGACCTCCTGTAGCAAATCCAACCTCAGTTGCAACTGTAGAAATGATGGATCTTGTTGATGCTCCTTTTCCTGAAGCTTGTAGGTCAGCAGAACTTAATGCTAGGTTAGCAGGAACTGAAATTACTGAATTTGGTTTTGATGCTATTGCTCCTTATTTTTCTATCATTCAGGAATCCAGTGCTATAGGTTGTGAAATGCAATGGGAACAAAAAGATAATTGGCCTACTGTTAGAATGAGTAATCCAATTTGGAAAAATGCTTCTGATGTTAAAGTTCCCTCTAATTTTCTAGATCATCCTGATGTCAAAGTTATTATAGACTCTATTAGAATTCTAAGAAAAGAATTTGGGAATGATGTCCCTATAATAGGAAAAACAATGGGACCTTGGACTTTAGCATACCATGTCTTTGGAGTTGAAACATTTCTTCTAGGAACTGTTGATAACCCTGAAGATACTATGGAAGCATTAAATAAACTCTTAGAATTTACTTATCTTTTTGGTGAGGCACAAATTGATGCAGGTGCTGATGTACTTACAGTTCCTGATCATGCAACTGGAGATTTAGTATCCGGTCAATATTATCAAAAATTTTTACAAGATATTCATACTGAAATGGCAGAGAAATTTTCTGTTCCAATTATTTTACATATATGTGGTAGGACTGTTGATAGGATGCCTTTTATAGCTGACACTGGTTTACATGCTTTTCATTTTGATTCAAAAAATTCACCTCAAGAAGCTATGGATGCTGTCAATAATAAAATTTCACTTGTTGGAAATATTAACAATCCTGAAACTTTATATTCAAAAGATGTTGATGATGTTAAAAAAGAAGTTTTTGATTGTTTAAATGCTGGAGTTCAATTAATTGCTCCAGAATGTGCAATTCCTCTTAAGACTAAATCTGAAAATTTAATTGCAATAACTGAAGGAATTACTGATTGGTTAGAAGAAACTCAAAATAAATAATAGATGATAAAATAAGTGTAGATTTATTAACAATTTAAAATAATTGTAGATTTATTAATAATTTATTAAAAAGGTATTTTATGTTTGAACATGAAGGCTTATTAAAAGAATTTGAATGGGTAACAAAGGAAAGCGAAAAGAAACACATAGGAGAATCTATCGCAAAGACTTCACTTGCTATGCAAGAAATTTCATATGCACTTATTCAAGGCGATAATGAATCTGTAGATAAGTTAACTAAAGAATATCTAGACAATGGAATTACTGCAAATGAAATCCTTGATGATGGGTTACTTAATGGGATGGCCATTGTTGGGGTTAAATTTAGAGATAATATAATTTTTGTTCCAGAAGTTTTAATATCAGCTAGAGCTATGAAAGCTGGCATGGTTCATTTGGAACCAATATTATCAGCATCTGGAATTGAACCACTTGGAACAGTTTTAATGGGAACTGTTAAGGGAGATTTACATGATATTGGAAAAAACCTTTGTATTATGATGTTAAGAGGAGCTGGTTTTACTGTTCATGATTTAGGAGTTGACACTTCTCCTGAAGACTTTGAGGATGGCTTTGGAGAACATGAACCAGAAATAATAGGAATGTCTGCCCTGTTAACGACAACTATGCCTAATATGGGAAGGACTATTCAACATTTTGAAGATGTTGGTCTAAGAGAAGAAGTTAGATTAATGGTTGGAGGAGCTCCTGTTACACAAGAATTTGCTGATGAAATGGGTGCTGATGCTTATGGCGAAAGTGCAGTAGATGCTGTTGATAAAGCAAAAGAACAAATTTTACTTTTAAAAGACTTAAAAAGTTAACCATAATATGAATAATGATAATTCAAGTGCTAAAAATAAAAAAAATCTAGAGAAAAGTCTTACTCGTCTTTATGATATATATAAAGATATTTCATTCAATGCTGATGAAATAAGTAAATATAGATGCCCTTATAAAAATGCCCAAAGTAAGTGTACTGCAAATTTTCAATGTAGAAATCAATATTTTCAAAAAAATGATAAAGAATTAGCTATATGTACAGGTTCTGATAAATTAGACTATAGATCAGCTTGGAATGTTGACCAACATATAAAAAATCACTAAATTTATAAATGATAAAAAATCAATAGATTTAGTTAAAAATAAAACTCTATTCGAATATGCTGATGATATAAAAATGAGAGTACCAACTTCTTGTGGAAGATTTGGAGATTGTCATGAATGCATTGTTGAAATTACAGAAGGTTATGATAATTTATCTGAACCAACAACTGAAGAATCATTTTTAAAAAAACCATTCAGATTAGCTTGTCAAACTAAGACTGTTAATACAAATGACAACCTTTTATTTACACCTCGAAAAAGAGATAGAACAATCCTAACATCTTCTAGTAATGAAAATGGATATGAAATTGATAATAATTATAAAATCACCTCATCGTCTGTAGTACTAACAGATGAAGGAGAAAAGATTTTGCTCTCAAAACCTTCTAAAATTTATGGATTAGCAATAGACATAGGTACAACTACAGTAGCAATAAATTTAGTAAATTTAGAAACTTCCGATATATTATCAACATCTTCTTTTGAAAATCCTCAAGTTTTTGGTGGTTCGGATGTTATGAATAGAATTTCATATGACACGACTAAATTTAGAGGTGAGCTTCATAAAGCAATAATTTCTTCTATTAATTTTGAAATTGGCGAATTAGTAAAAAAATTAAAAATACGCAGAAGACAAATATTAGAGATATTAATAGTAGGTAATTCTACTATGAGAGATCTCTTCTTTAATCTAGATGTAGAAACGATAGGAGTAAAACCATATAAATCAGTTACTGAGTTTGATTTTTTAGATAACAAAGTTAAATCTACTGAACTTTGTACAAAAGCGATTAATTTAGGATTAAGGATCAACCCTGAAGCTAAAATATATAGTCCACCTCTTATAGCCTCACATATTGGTTCTGATGTTTCTGCTGGTTTAATAGCAACTGATTTCTTTGATGGAAATGGAACAAAAATACTTATAGATATTGGAACAAATACAGAAGTTGTTCTGGGTAATTCGGAAAATGTATTAGCTGCCTCTTGTCCTGCAGGACCAGCTTTTGAAGGAGGAGAAATTTCTTATGGGATGCCAGGATATTCAGGAGCAATAGAAAAAGTAAATTGTGTAGATAATAAGTATATTTATGAGACTATTGGACATACAGAACCTAAGGGTATCTGTGGTTCTGGTTTAATAGATTTATTATCAGAAATGGTTGACAATAAATTTATGAATAATTTAGGTAAATTTATTGATAATCAAGATTCTCTAAAATTAGATTATAAATATGATGTTGAAATTACACGAAGAGATGTTTCTAATCTAGCTCAAGCTAAAGCTGCTAATGTATGTGGCCAAGCTCTTGTGATCAAAGATTTTGGAATAACTATTGATGATATTGATGAAGTATTTTTAGCTGGTGGATTTGCGAATTATATAGATGTTGAAAGAGCAAAAAATATTGGATTTATTTTAAATTTTCCATCAAAAAAAATTAAAAAAATTGGTAATTCTGCTTTAGAAGGAGCAACAAAACTATTATTATCAAATCAATTAAGAAGTAAACTTTTGAAGTATGTAAATACTGTAAATCATCTTGAATTAGAAACAAAAACTGATTTTTTTGATTTTCTTGTTGAAGGTTGCCAATTTAAAAAGATTTCAGTATAGAAAGAATTATTATGAAATATAAAGCAGTTATTACAGACTATGTTTGGCCTAATTTAAACATAGAAGAAAAAATTCTTAATGAAAACAATATTGAAATCATTGATGCTAATAATTTTTCTAAAAGTGAGTTAATTAAAGAAGTATCAGATGCAGATGCTATTTTATTTTGTTTTAAGGAAATAGATGCAGAAATTTTAGAAGCAGCTAAGGTTTGTAAAGTTGCTTCAAGGTATGGAATTGGTGTTGATAATATAGATGTAAAAAAATGTACTGAGTTAGGTATTGTAGTCACAAATATTCCTGATTATTGCTTAGAAGAAGTCTCTGATCATGCCATATCATTAATTCTTTCTTTAAATAGAAGAGTTTTTGATCATTGGACATTAGTTAAAAATGGTGGTTGGAATGATTTAAATCTTGATATTCCTGTATTAAGATTAAGTGAATCTACACTAGGTATTGTTGGATTTGGAAGAATTGGTAAAACTATTTCAAAAAGAATTTCTTCATTGGGAGATAAGTCAATTGCCTACGATCCTTTTCATAAAATAGGAGATATAGTAGATGGAGTTGAGATAGTTTCATTTGAAAATTTATTAATGAAATCTGATTTTATTACAATCCATGTACCTCTTAACAAAAATACACATCATCTTTTTTCTAAAAATGAGTTCAATAAAATGAAAAACAATGCAATCTTGGTTAATTGTGCAAGAGGAGGTCTTATTGATGAAAATGCCGCTTCAGAAGCTCTTTTTAACGGTTCTATAGGTGGCATAGGCCTTGATGTTATAGAAGATGTATCCTCTAATCCTAAAAGTGCATTATATGCTAATCAAAATGTTATTATTACACCTCATACTGCCTTTTTTTCTAAATCTTCTGGCGAAGAATTACAAAGAAGAACTTCAGAAGAAGTTATAAGAGTAATTAATGGGCGTATTCCAGAAAACTTTATAAATCCTGAAGTAAAAGAAAACTCTAGAATATTATAATTTAGTTATCAAAAGACATTTGTTTTTCGTTATCTTCTGTTTCATCTTCTATTGTGAATGATTCAACTTCTTTTATATCTGAATCTATTAATGACACATCTAGAGCTTTATCAGGATTTTCATCAAGCTGGGTTTCTAATTCTCTAACAGCTTGAAATTGATTATCAAGTGCTTTTCTTCTTCTTCCCATTAAATTATTATGATGTGTAGTAGCAGATTTTAATGCTCTTTCTATAACTCCTTGTTCTTCAACATATTTATCCCATTCGCTTTGAAGACCTTCTAAAATTGCTATAATTTGAGTTTGATTTTCTCCAATTGTGACGACTTTCATAAACTCTTTTATAACTCCTACTACTAAAAGGAGATTACCTGGTGATGTAATAGTAACTTTTTTAGATTGAGCATATTGTATTAAATCCATTCTTTTATCGTAAATATATGAAAGTATGTGATCACTTGGCACAAAAACTATAACGTTATCTAACGTATTTTCTTGTGTATTAATATATTTGTCTCCTACTTCATCTATAATATTCTTTTTTAGTGTGTCAAAAAATTTTTACTCTCGTAATTGTTGTTCAGAATTATCAACTTCATCATCCATTAAAGGTTGGAAATGTTCCCATATAAACTTTGAATCCATATGTATAACTTTTCCTTCTGGTAATTTAAGTGTGAAATCTGGTCTTGTGCCATTATCTAAAACTTGTTGAGTTTCATACTGAACTCCTTTAATAAAACCTGCACTTCTAAATATATCTTCTGCCATCAATTCACCCAGCTGTCCTCTGGATTGACTTCCTGATAAAACATTAGTTAATTTACTAAATTCATTTTTTGCAATATTAATTGCATCTTCAGTATTTTTATTTTGTTTTCTTAATTCATTACCAGTTGTGATCAAATTTAGAGTTTCTTTTAATGTAGTATCATACTGCTTAGTAACTAACTCTTTTACATCTTTTAGGTCTTTAGTGAATTTATCATCTTTGATTGTAAGTAATTCCTTAACTTTATTTTCAACACCAATAGTTGTATCATCTGCAAATTCTTTAAATTTCATTCCAGAAAAATATTTAGAAAATCTTATGAAAAAAAGAATAGAAATCCCTGATAATGCAAAGAGTATAAGTAAAAGAAAAATAATTATTAGAATATTGAAAATTGTCATAATTTAATTATATACATTATTAAAAGTTTAGAGTTTTATCAATAATTGTGTCAAATTATTAAAACTATTTTTTATAAACTTGGTCTAAAATGAATGATATGTTAATAAATTACAGAGATAAGTTTGATTTAAATGACGATATTTCATATCTTAATTCTGCATATATGGGCTTGTTACCTATTCAATCTGTAAAAGCAGGTTATAAAGGTATAGATTTAAAAGCCAAAGCTTGGAATATTCATACAGAAGATTTTTACAATCCTCCAGAGCGAGTAAGGGCACTTGCCGCAGACTTACTATCCTGCAGTGACAACGATATTTTTTTTATGCCCTCTTCAAGCTATGGACTTGCAACATTTGCAAATAACTTCAAGTTAAATAACAAGAAAACTATATTATTATTAGAAGAGGAATTCCCTTCAAACGTATATATTTGGAAAGATTTAGCTTTAAGACAAAATGCAAAAATAAAGTATGTAAAACGTCCGAAAAATAATAATTGGACTGATGAAATTATTAATAATATTGACATAAATACAGGTCTTATAAGTATTCCACAAACACACTGGGTAGATGGCGCTTTTATTGATTTAGAAAAAATTTCTGATTATATACAAAATACTGATATTGCTTTAGCCGTTGATGCAACACAATCGGCTGGGATACTAAAATTACAAATAGATAAAATCAAACCAGATATTTTAGTTATTTCATCTTATAAGTGGCTATTAGGACCATACAGTCTTGGTTTTGCTTATATAGATAAAAAATATCAAATAAATTCTAAACCCTTAGAGTTTAATTGGATGTCAATGTATCAAAAACCTATAGATGGAATGTTTCCTGATTTATTAGATTATGAAAATGATTTAATTGATACAGCGAGAAGATTTGACTTTGGACATCGTGGAAATGTTCATTTAATGCCTATTTTGGAAAGTTCTTTAAAATTCTTAAAGAACATCAAAAGGAAAAATATTTTAAATCATATTGAAGCTATAAATAAAATTATCATAAATAATCTCTCAGACTTAAATGTAACTTTTATTGAAGAAAAATATCGTTCTCCACATTATTTAGGTATACTCTTAGAAAATAAAATATCTGATAATTTTATAGAAATATTATCCAAAAATAATGTTTTTATAAGTAATAGAGGTAAATTTTCTTTAAGAGTATCGCCTCATCTTTGGAATAACGAAAACGATGTTGATAAATTTTTAGAAGCAATTAAAAATATAATATAGGAAATTTTAATGACTTTATTTATAACTGAATCTGAAGTTACTAATATTCTTTCTCATAAAAAAGCTATAGAACTTTTAGATGAAGGAATGAAAGCTGTTGGATCAGGAAAAGCATTTAATATGCCTAGAAAGAGAATTCCTGTAGGTTATGGAGGTGGTGCAATGAATATTATGGCTGCATCATGGCCAGAAAAAGGAATTGCTGGACATAAAAGCTATGTAGTATCAAAAGGTAAAGCTACATTTGTAGTCTTGCTTTATTCAACTGAAGGTAATGGCCTATTGGCTGTTATAGAGGCAAATATGCTTGGTCAAATTAGAACAGGTGCTGCTTCAGGTCTAGCTTCTAAATATATGGCTAATAACAAATCTAAAACTTTATCTATAATTGGAACAGGATTTCAAGCTCAATCTCAACTGTTATCTATAGCTTCAATTTTTGATTTAGATGCAGTTAATGTTTATTCAAGATCTGAAAATAAAAGAAATCTATTTGTGAGTAATTTATCAAAGCAAGTTGATGTAGAAATTAAACCGCATGAGAATTTAGAAAATGCTATAGAAGGATCAGATATTATTTGCCTCATAACAAATTCAGCAAAACCTGTTTTACCGGATGAATTTATTATGAATGGTATGCACATCAATGCAGCAGGTGGTAATAATTGGCTAAGATCTGAAATATCACCTGAATCTATGGAAAAATTTCATCTGATTACATGTGATAGTATTGAACAAGCCAAATATGAATCAAAAGAATTAATGGAAGCTACAGAAAAAGGAATTATTTCATGGAATAACGTAAAAGAATTAGGTTCATTAATTTATGAAAACAAAAAAAGAGAATCAGAAAATCATATTACTCTTTATGAATCTTTAGGAATAGCTATACAAGATTTATCTGTAGCAAAGTATATATATGATCAAATATCATCAGTGAAATAATTAAATTATTTCACTGATTTTTTTATCAATAATTTTATTCAAATCATTTTTTTAGTATTATTTATGATCACAGAATATGGAATTTTATCTTTATCTAATATTGATATCATTTGAGCAGCTAATTGTTGGTTATTTAATATATTTTGATAATTTTTTTCATTAATATTTCTTTGAGATATTAATCTTTTTTTTACGATTTCAATATCTGCATCAATGATCCATATATGATCTAATAATTTATGCCAATTTGCTGATATAAGTAATGCTCCTTCAAAAACAATGTTTTTTTTATTAGAATTTTTTACTTCAATTATAAATTCTCTTACTTTTGGCCAAACAATATTTTGTAATATATCTAATTTATCTTTATTTTTAAATACTATTTCAGAAAGTTTTTTTATGTCAATTTCTTCATTTTTATCTAGAATATTATCAAAAGAAGAAATAATTTCTGAGTATGCAGGAAGACCTTTTTTATAAGTAGACTTTGCGATTATATCTAAATTATAAACATCTAAACCAATTTGTTCTAATCTAGTTAGAATAGTAGATTTTCCAGTTCCTATATTTCCAGTTATGCCTAAATTCATAATATTGGTATTTAATTGTATGTGTTAAAAGATCTTATTTAATAAATAATTAAAATATTACCCCCAGAGGTCTGAGCAATAAGAGAGGCCCTTATTTAAGGGCTTCTTTGATAGATTTCTTTGTTTCAATTTCTCTAATGTTGCAACTTCGTGGAATTCTATTTCATAAAAATCTACTAAGCTCATAAGATCTGAAGACAACTTTTCTTTTATTTTATCTGGTACGTTTTTATAATCACTTGCATTTAATGATTCAGAAGTCCATTCTGCACTTACAGAATATTCTTCAGATGGCGTTGAAAATCCTGAAACATATATTGTAGCTTTACTTCTTCCCTCTTCTTCATACTCATTACAAATTTTTTGCAATATTGATGCAACTTTCCAAAGGTTTTCTCTACTTGTAAAACACTTTCTTTTAATTAAAAACATTTCAGCTCCTTGTCATTTTCTTATTACAATTGTCTACAATAATTATTAAATAGATTATAAAGATTTTTCCCTTAACCTTTTAATACTTATCAATGTATAGTTTTAGTTAAAAAATCCATATACTTAGTAAAATGCCAATTATTATAATAATTACTGTTTTAATTTCTACCTTCTTACATGCTACATGGAATTTTTTAATTAAAAAATCCAACCATCCATATGAATATGTTCAATTATTAGCAGTTATTAGTGGTGCTATTACATTACCTTTTGCTATTTTTTTAATTTTTACTGATAAATTCACTATTTCAGGAATTTTACTTAGTATTTTGTCTGGAGTAGTTCATGTCTTTTATTTTTATTTTTTAGGGACTGCTTATAAAAAAGCAGATTTATCTTTTGTTTATCCGATAGCTAGAGGTACTGCTGTAGCTTTAGTCCAGTTAGTAGGTCTTTTTATTATAAAAGAATCAGTTTCTAACATTTCATTGTTGGGAGTATTTGTAGTATTTCTAGGTATTTTGTTCTTAGGAAATATTACTCATATTAGATCAGTAAATTTTAATGACTTATTTTTGTCATTAATTACAGGAATAACTGTATCAATATATACAATTGTTGATAAATATGCCGTTTCTTTAATTAATCCTTTTTTTGTTTTCTCAATTTCATCATTCTTAGGAGGTTTTTTATCTATAACTCTTATTGATAGAAGAATTAATCATTTTTATCTCATAGCAAAAAATAACTCAAGAATAATTTTTGTGATTTCTTTTTTAAGTGCCATAGCATATACATTAGTTTTGTATGCTTATAAGTTTTCAGATGTTTCCCTTGTTACACCTCTAAGAGAAGTTCAAACTGCTATAGCTGCAATTATGGGAATAGCTTTATTAAATGAAAAACTTAAGTTTTATAAAATTATTGGTGTCTCTTTTATTATTATTGGAGCAATTCTAATTACTTATTAAAATTACTTTTCTTCAATTTCAACGGAATTAATAACATCACCAGGATTTGGGTCACTCATTGGATCTCTTTCTCTAATCTTAAGAACAACATCCATTCCACTAATGACTTTACCAAATACAGTGTGTGCCCCATCAAGGTGTGGAGTTGGCGCATGAGTAATAAAAAATTGAGACCCATTAGTTCCAGGTCCTGCATTAGCCATAGATAAAATCCCTTCAGAATCATGTTTTAATGATGAAACAAATTCGTCTTCAAATTGATATCCTGGACCTCCAGAGCCTGTTCCTGTTGGATCTCCTCCTTGCAGCATAAATCCTGGTATCACTCTATGAAAAGTTGTTCCATTATAGTATCCATTTTTTGCTAAATTTATAAAGTTTTCACATGTAATTGGTGTTTGATCAGAATATAAATGAATGATTATTTCACCTTTTTCTGTGTTTATTTTTGCCTTGTACGTTTTTGAAGTATCTAAATTTCCCTTGGGTGGTTCTAAAGTCATAATATTTTTTCCTATGTATTATCTTTTTATATAAGATAATATTACCTTATATATAGTTATTTTTATGTTTTAGTTATTAGGTAAATTTCATTATTATGAATTAATATTAGTATCTTTAAAATTATCAAATTATACAAACATCTTTTAATATTTTTTTTAAGTGAATAACTATAATTTATTGTTTTAAAATAGTTTCTATTTTATTAAAATCTATTTTTTGGTAATCCTTTATAATATCTTGTTCTTTGTATTCAATTTTTAGTTTATAGAAGATATCCCATCCTTCAAATATAATTCCTATTTTTAAAAATAAATCTTCAAAATTATTATTGAAATGAAAAATAGTTTTCATTAAAGTTTCATACTTATTTTTATTTATCTTTAAACCTTCATTTGGTCTGAGTAAATCAACTTCAGAATTTCTATCATCTATATATAACTCCTCGTTTGAAATAAATACAATATAATGTAATGTTCCAGCTATTTCTAAAATATTTTCTGTAGAATCATCATCAGATAAATCTAAGTTAGGCATTTCTTTATCTAACACTTCTCTATACTTTAGAAATTCTTGATATAAATCATAAGATTTAGTTTGAGATCTAAGGCTTAGGTCATCATTATTATCATTACGGTCAAGTTTTAAGTAAGTTGAAAATTCAAACACCTCTGGCTCTCTATCAAATCCTTCAGAACTTGATTTTTCAGATTCAATAAAAAGTTTATCAAGTTGGATTTCATTGAGCTCAAGTTTTTTCATTAAGACACCATAATCAGGCAGTTCACCTGTTTTATTCTTAGCAATCCTAATATATCTATTAAGTTTATTTATTAGGATTCTATTCATCAATTTATTTTCTTTCTTAGATTAATTATTTTCTTTTTTCAGATATAGTCTGAGGATACAGATAAATTGAATATATAAGAATTAAATTAATATCAATATCTATGATCTAACATCTACAATTAACTTACCAAAGTTTTCACCTTCAAATAATTTCATAAAATTCATTGGTATAGAATCCAATGATTTATTTATATCTTCCTTATATATTATTTCTCCTGATTGCACCCAGTTTGTTAAAGCATTATTTGCTTCATCATATTTGTGGGCAAAATTAAACACAATAAAACCTTGCATGGTGGATTGCTTGGTTAATAGGGTTCTAGCAACTCTAGGTCCAATGGCTGGAGAAGTATTATTATAATTTGCAATTTGTCCACAAACAGCTGTTCTGGAAAAAAGAGATAAGTGATTCATTACTGCATCAGATATTTGACCTCCTACATTATCAAAATACATATTAACAAAATCAGTTCCTATATCTGATAATTCTTTATCAATATCTTGTTTATTGTAATTTAAACAAATATCAAATTTTAATTCATTTTTACAATACTCAACTTTCTTTTCACTTCCTACTATACCTATTACTCTACAGCCCATTATTTTTGCTATCTGACCTACAATTGATCCAACTGCACCAGAAGCAGCAGAAACAACAATAGTCTCTCCAGCTTTAGGTTTGCAAACATCAAAAAATCCTAAATAAGCTGTTCTCCCAGGCATCCCTATAACTCCTAATGAATATGTAATTGGTATATCTTTAGGGATATTAATTTTATTGATTTGAGCATCATCATCCAATACTCCAAATTTTTGCCATCCTAATCTTGTATTAATAAAATCACCTGATTTATATTTTTTAGACTTAGATTCAATCACCTTGCCAATTACTTCTCCTTCCATTACAGATCCAATTTCAACTGGATTTGCATATGATGCCCCTGCATTCATTCTTCCTCTCATATATGGGTCTAATGACAAGTATTGTGATTCAACTAAAATTTGGCCATAGTCTAAATCTTGTGTTTCTGTTGATATCATTTCAAAATCAGTTTCTATATTTGGTTTACCATTAGGTCTTTTTTTTAAAATCCATTGATGATTTTTCATATAATTTTTATCTTTCATTAAATATTTATAAATTGTTGTATCTTATAATACAAAAAAGTATATTTTTCATCTATATAAGTTATGATAAAAATAAGAAGATTATTTTAGATTAAATCATTGGCAATTACATAAGGATTAAAATTGAAAAAATTAACACCTATTGAATTAAACAATCCCGTATTAATTTGTTCTTGGCAAGGTTGGCCAGATGCGGCTGAATCTGCAACAAAATCTGTTGAAGAAATTCTTTCACAATTAGAAGTTATACACTCTCATAACCTAAATTCTGATTCCTATTATATTTATTCTGATAAGAGACCTACTGTAACTAATGTTAAAAATAATCGAAGACATATAGATTGGCTAGCAAATAAATTTTCATTTATTAAACCTAAAACAGCTAAAAATGACATTATTATTTTTGAAGGTATTGAACCTGACATGAACTGGAAATCTTATGTTAAAGATTTTATTAATGTTATAAAGTTTTATGAAATAAAAAATGTCATAATGGTTGGAGCATTACTTGATTCTGTTCCCCATACTCGAGAACCTAGAATTAGCTTTACTGCTACGGCTAATAAAACTAATCCTTTATTAAAGAAAATTTCATACACAGCACCTACTTATGAAGGACCAGCAGGAATAACTTCAGCTATTGGTGAAAAATTAGATAAATTAAAAGTATCCTCTATTTCTATTTGGGGACATACACCACATTATCTACAAGTTACTCATAATCCAATTCTTTCAGCTGCTATTATGAAAGAAATATCTAACATATTAAACTTGAAATTAAACTTTGAAAAAATTACTAAAAGATCTGAAGAGTTCAGATCTTCCTTAAATTTAGCTTTAGAAGATCACAATGAAATAAATAAATATGTTGAAAGATTAGAAGAATCTTATGATACTGAAGAAATGTCAAAAATCGATCCAGAACCTCAACTTATATTGAAAGACTTAGAAAATTTTCTAAAAGATCAAAGACAAAATCAAGAATAGGTAATTAATTGAAAAATTTTCTAGATATGTTAAAAAGAAATAATACTGGTTTAGGTTTTAATTCTAATTCAAACCAGACTAATGAAAAATTATTAATTTTTGGTATAGCTGAAAATATAAAAAATGAAACCACATTTGATTGTGATGCATATATATATAATAAAATCCCTATAAAATCAGCTAACTATACAGGAAAATTTGTTTCAAAAGAAGATCAAATCAATCAATTAGATAAAGCTGATTTTATTGTTATTAATAAAACATCAGATGTAGATTTTAATGTATTTAATTATGATAATGGCATAGGTCTTATTATTAGTGAAAAAATTAACGAAGAAAGACAAAATACTCTTGAATCTTTTGATTTTGATTTTTTAATTTATGATATTAACATAGATTCTTATAATCTTGAAGAGATATTTAAAATTAAAGATACAATAAGCAATATTCATAGTAATTGGATTTTAAATATACATTCTAAAAACTTTAATTCAAATAATTTACAATATATTTACGATATTGGGTTTGCAGGAATCTCAATAGATCTATCTACTATGACAAATAAATTATTCAAAAATATCAAATCAGAAATTATTAAGATTGAGGATAAAAAAAATGACAAACTTTAATAATAATAATATTTCTTTAATTGGTACTGGAAATCTTGGTTCTGCTGTAGGTAAGCATCTTATAAGTAGCAATAATAATATTTTTATTAAAGGTTTTGATTTAGACAAAAAACAAACTAAAATCGCAAAAGATTCAAATTCTATATCTAGTGAATCCAAGAGCTATGTTGAATGTATTGCTGATACAACATTACTAATTTTAGCTGTTCCTACATCATCAACTTATGAAATTTTAGAAAATATTAAAGACCATATAGATCCTAAGACAACTATTATTGATTTCTCTTCTTCTAAAAGAGCAGTAAGCGAATGGTCAAAAGATTTTTTGCCGAATAATGAAATTATTGGGATTTATCCTTTTGTTAAGGACGACACATTGCTCAAGATAAACTGGGGAGTTATTTCATATCTAAATACCAAAATTACGGCTACTAACTTTGCAAATAAATTAATTTCTGATTTTGATGGAATGAGAATAAATATGGATTTAAGTGAACATGATAGCTATGTAGCTTTAGTAGAATCTATGCCTTATATTCTAAGTTCAAGTTTAATTAATCTTTCTCATAATAGCTCTTCATGGAAAGAAATTTTTAGATATTTTGGTAATGAATTTTTAGAATTCACAAAAATATCTGATAAAGATCCTGTGAAATCTTTTTCTTCTATATCAACAAATAATGACATGATTCTTCAATGGGTAAAATTATTTATAAATGAACTTGTAGTTATGGAAAAATTTTTAGAAAATAATTCTGAAGATAAAATTGCTGAATTTATAAATAAAAGTTGGGAAGATAGTTTGATGATTAAAAACAATATTGATCCTAATTTTTCAAAAGATGAAAATATTATTCCTACTTCTCAGGAAAATATGTTGAGCCTATTTATAGGTTCTAAAGCTGCAAGCTTTTTTAGTAAAACTAAAAATCTAGATAAAGATAAATATGGATTTGAAAAAAGAATATAAAAAAATATGAAATTTACTCTAAATTCAGTTAGTTCATTAAGAGGAGATATCAATATACCTGCAGATAAATCTTTGTCACATAGAGCAGTAATGTTTAATTCTATAGCTAGTGGTAAAGCAAAAATTTCAAATTTTCTTATGGGAGAAGATTGTCTTTCTACTATAGATGTTCTTTCAAAATTGGGTGTTGAAATACAAGTTGAAAACAATAGTGTATATACATACGGTAAAGGCTTAGAATCTCTTAATAAGCCTAATGATACTTTATATGTTGGAAATTCTGGAACAACAATAAGATTAATGTCAGGAGTGCTAGCAGGTAGAAAATTTAAATCAATATTAGACGGAGATTCTTCTATAAGAAAAAGACCCATGAAAAGAATTATTGACCCACTAACTATGATGGGAGCAAATATTTCAGCAAATAATAATAATGATAATGCGCCCATATTGTTTGATGGAGGAACTCTAACTAGCTTAGATTATGATTTACCAGTTGCAAGTGCCCAACTTAAAAGCGCATTGATATTAGCTGGCTTACGCTCTAATGATGGAATTACAATTAGAGAAAAAGCTGTTTCAAGAGACCATACAGAAAGACTTTTATCAGCAATGGGAGCAAAAATTACTATAAATAATTTAGAAATTAAAGTTTCCTCGTCAGATTTATTTGCTAGAGATATAATTATTCCTGGAGATATATCAAGTGCATCTTTCTGGTTAATAGCTGGAGCAATTCATAAAAATTCTGATATTTATATAAGAAATGTAGGAATAAATGAGACCAGATCTAGAATAATATCTGTTCTTAAAAGAATGGGTGCTAATATGACTTTTTATAATGAAGTTGATTATTCAGGTGAGCCTGCATGTGATATGAATATTAAAACTTCAAACCTTAAAGGAACAACTATTTCTGGAGCTGAAATTCCATTATTAATTGATGAGATACCAATAATTGCTTTAGCTGCTGTCTCTGCAGAAGGTGAGACAAAAATCATCGATGCTAAAGAGCTTAGGTATAAGGAATCAGATAGAATTTCTCTAACTGTTAATTGGATGAAAAGTGCTGGAGCTCAAATACAAGAATTAGATGATGGAATGATTATTACTGGTACGGGTAACCTAAATGGAGGAACTTTCTCATCTCATGGTGATCATAGACTAGCTATGACTTTGGGTATTGCTAGTCTTATATCAAATAATAATATAACTATTGATAATGCAGAAGCTTCTAATGTTTCTTATCCATCATTTTGGGATACATTAAAAAATTTAGGAGAATAATTGAGTATTTTAAAAACACAAAAAGTTTTTCTTATTTCAGGACCTTCAGCAGTAGGTAAAGATACTGTAATAGATATTATAAAAAAGAAATACACAAATTTTCATTATGTTATTACTGCTGTTACTAGAAAACCACGTACAAATGAAAAAGAAGGTATCAATCACTTTTTTTTAAATAATAAAGAATTTACTAATCTTATTAACAATGATGAACTTCTGGAATGGTCTAAAGTATATAAAAATTATTATGGCGTTCCTAAAAATCAAATATATAAGCCCTTGTGTGAAGGTAAAAATGTTTTATTAAGAGTTGACGTTCAAGGTGCAAAAAAATTAAAGAAAATTTTACCAAACATAATAATGATTTTCATTAAACCTGAATCTATAGATTCAATTAAAAACCATTTACTAGCCAGAGAAAAAAAATCTGAATCAGATATTCGAACAAGACTAGATTCGTTTGCTTCTGAAATGGAGTATTCCAAATACTTTGATCATATTGTAACTAATATTGAAGATAAAATTGAATATGTTGTTTCTGAGGTAGAAGATATAATTAAATCAAATATTTAAGGAAAAAATGAAAATAAATAAAATTTTAATATCTCCTCAAGAATATAAAGAAAGCCTTACTGGCATTGAAGTTGCTAAAGCAATGAAGCAAGGTATATTAGAAGTTAATAAAAATATTGAGATAGAATTAGCTCCAGTTGCAGATGGTGGAGATGGCACACTACGAACTATGGTAGATGTTACTAATGGAAAAATAATTTCAAAAGAAGTTGAGAATCCTATTGGTAATATTATAAATTCTGAATGGGGTAAACTTGGGGATAATAAAACAGCCGTAATTGAAATGGCAAAAGCTTCAGGTTTGGCTTTGTTAAAAGATGATCAGAAATCTGCAATTAACACATCTACATTTGGTACTGGTCAATTATTTAAAGATGCATTGGATTCTGGTATTAAGAACTTTATTGTTGGCATAGGGGGAAGTGCAACTAATGATGGAGGTGCAGGTTTTATTTCAGCATTAGGAGCTAAACTTCTTGATGATAATAATTCTGAAGTGAAGCCATCAGGAGCTAATTTAAATAAAATATCAAAAATTGATTTATCTGATTTTGATAAAAGAATAAAAGATATAACCGTAAATGTAGCTTGTGATGTAAATAACCCGATGTGTGGAGAAAATGGAGCATCTGCAATATTTGGTCCTCAAAAAGGTGCTTCTAAATCTGATATAAAGATGTTAGATTCAAATTTATTATACTGGTCTGAAATTATAAAAGCTCAATTTAGTAAAGATATTCTTAATGTACCAGGATCAGGAGCAGCTGGAGGTTTAGGTGGTGGTTTAATGGCATTTGTTAATGCTCAATTATCTAGTGGTGCCGATATTATCTTAAATTCTCTTAATTATGACAATAAATTAAAAGGAGTAGATTTAGTAATAGTTGGAGAAGGGCAAACAGATAAATCAACTCAATTTAATAAATCCCCTGTAGCAGTAGCAGAAAGAGCGAAGAAATTAGGAATTCCAGTTGTTTGTATATCAGGTTCCCTTGGAGATGGATACTTAGAATCATCAGTAAAAGGTATCGATGCATTTTTCAGTATAGTAAATAAACCTATGTCATTAGATATTGCTTTAAACAATGCATATGATTTAATTTCAAAAAGTACAAAAGAGATTTATAAAACATTAATTTTTTAGAAGGTTAATTATGTTAAAAAAAGACTTAGATTTAGTAATTATTGGTGGAGGAATTATTGGGCTTGCTACAGCTAATGATATTTTAAAAAGAAATTCTAATCTAAAAATTATAGTGATTGAAAAAAGTTCCTCTGTTGCATCTCAACAATCTGGTCATAATTCAGGAGTAATACACTCTGGTATTTACTATAAACCAGGTTCTTTTAAGGCTCAATTCTGTGTAGAAGGTAGAGCTAGTATGACTGAATTTTGTGAAAATAATGAAATTCCAGTCTGGACATGTGGAAAATTAATTGTTGCTACAAAAGAATCTGATTTACCAAAAATTGATAATTTATTTAAAAGAGGCACTGAAAATAATGTTGAAGGTTTAAAAGTCTTAAGTTCTGATGAATCTAAAGAGATTGAACCACATGTAAAATCTTTGAAATCTCTTTATGCTCCAAAAACAGGAATTGTAAATTATGTTAAGGTTACTGAAGTTTATGCAGATCATTTTAAAGATAAAGGTGGTCAAATATTATTAGATACAGACGTTATTGGTTCACAGTCAGTTAATAACAAAATAATAGTAAAAACTAACAAAGGTGAAATTGAAACTAAAAAAGTCATTAATTGTGCAGGATTACATTCTGATAGAATAGCAAATTTATTTGGTCTAAAAGCTAATCTTAAAATTATTCCTTTTAGAGGAGAATATTACACTTTAAAGAAGGCTAAAGAATATTTAGTTAAAGGACTAATTTATCCAGTTCCGAATCCTGATCTGCCTTTTTTAGGCGTTCATTTTACAAATACTATGAAAGGTTATGTTGAAGCAGGTCCTAATGCTGTATTAGCTACCAAGCGCGAAGGATATAGAAAAAGAGATATATCTATAAAAGATGCTTTAGAAACTTTTACATATGGAGGATTTTGGAAGTTACTTAAAAATGATTGGAAAACAGGTTTATGGGAAATAAACAGATCTCTTCGAAAAAGTGTGTTTGTTAATAGCCTTAGAGAGCTTATACCTGAAATAAATAGTAATGATCTACAATCAGGAGGTTCTGGTGTTAGAGCTCAAGCTGTAGCCTCAAACGGTGACTTGATAGATGACTTTAAAATAGAAACTTCAGAAAATTCAATTCATGTTCTAAATGCACCTTCACCTGGTGCAACAGCTTCATTGGTAATTGGTAAATATATAGGTAATTTAGCTTCCAAAGAATTTGGTTTTTAAAAATACTTATTCAATTAGAAATGAATCAACTAGAAAAGTTGATGGTACTGCTAGAACTATAAAAATTATTAGTCCAAATACACC
The DNA here is from genome assembly GCA_009937255.1 of Dehalococcoidales bacterium. Taxonomy (GTDB): domain Bacteria; phylum Chloroflexota; class Dehalococcoidia; order Lucifugimonadales; family Lucifugimonadaceae; genus TMED-70. The sequence goes on along the minus strand of JAACCT010000029.1, from coordinate 11,129 downwards.
ATTTACAGCAGCGCCTAACAGGGCTGATATAAGTATTACTAGTATTAAAATAGGATAGCCTATCATATCATTTTTTATTTTCATATTATTTCCTAACTAATAAATATGGCGGGAAAGAAAGGGAATCGAACCCTCCTTGATTTATTATCAATCATAGTTTTGAAGACTAGAAAATTCACCAGAATTTACTCTCTCCCTATTATAAATAATTATACTACCGCGTTAATTTTTTCTTCAAAGTGTTCTTTACCTACTGCCCCAATTATTTGATCTACGGGTTTTCCATCTTTAAAAAGTAATAACATAGGTATGGATCTTACATGAAATTTAACAGATAAATTTGGATTACTATCTACATCAACTTTTGCAAATAAAACTTTACCATCATATTGTTCTGCTAGTTGATCTATTGTGGGTGCTATCATTTTACATGGTCCACACCATTCTGCCCAAAAATCTACAAGTACAGGTAACTCAGATTTTTCAACAACTTCTGTAAAATCTTCTTCAGTAACTATAATTGGTTTTGACATATATACTCCTTTTATTTATTTTGAAATTTTTACTTTTTTAAAATTTAAGCGTGGAACAATTGATGAGAAATCAGGATTATTACTAGATTCTAAATCAGTTACCATTCTGCCAAAATAATCTGTAGATCTTATAAATCCTTCAGTTTGCCCATTAGTAACAATTTTAGAAATTAATTCAAATGTACTATTTTTATCTTTTATAGTTACAATACTATTATTAGACAAATTATTGGCTTCAGCATCTTTAGGGTGAATACTTAAAACTAATTCAGTAGATATTTTATTCATATCGTCTTCTTTTTTTATTTCAATATCTTGTGGTCTATTAAGTATTCTTCCAGGTAAATAGAATAGCTCATCATTGGCATGATCATCAACCTTAAAGTCATTGAAAGATAGAGCATGATTTAAATTAGGTTTATTCAGATTTTTACCATCATTAGAAATTTGACCTATAAATGATTTCTTCAAATTTATAATATCAATTATTTTATTAGTGAAAATTGATTCACAAATTTGAACACATGATAATAATTTATCATTGACATTTTTAACCATTTTAGGTGATTTCTTTATTCTTCCTTCAATATTAATAGTTGTAGATTCATGTTCAGCATAAGTTTTTGTAGGTAGAACAAAGTCTGCGAAATCAAAAAACTTATTTTTTAAATGGTTTGCATAAACAAAAGTATCTAAATTATTGGAAATATTTTCAAAAGGAACTGAAGAAAGTTCATCAGGATTAATTCCATCACCAAAAATAATCAATGCTTTTATTTTGTTTGACATAATTTTTTGAATTATGTCATTTGTAGTTGTAAATGATTTTTTGTTATCTTTAAATATTTGAAAAAAGTTTGCAGTTCCTATTCCATTGAAAGTAGGATAAAGTCCTTTACCTTCTCCATTAATATTATTAGTTATTGCAGCTAAGTTAATAATAGAATCAACATAATCTTCAGATTGTTCAGAATTTATATTATCTTGACCGAATGTAAATGAAGAACTAGCTGCATCAGTAATTATTTTTGCAGCTTCAAATAATTCTTCTTCAGTTACTTTTGTAATTTTTGATATTTTAATTGGATCGAATTTCCACAAAAACTTTTTAAAAGAATCAAGATTTTGGAATTTATTTTCTTTATCTTCTAAGCTTTGATCAATAATAATTTTACTTATAGTGTTCAGTACCAAAGACTCTGTTCCAGGTGCAGGCTTTATCCAAAGTGCAGCGTATCTTGTTAGATCAATTTCTCTAGAATCAATAACAATTAATTTTGAATTTTCTTTTGAAGCTTTTTTAATCGGTAAAGATAAGAAATTATTATCCTCTGTAGTATTTGAAGATATAACAACATTACATTCAGATTTTTCCAAATTCCAAACAGTATCAGAACTAGCAAGAAATTTATTTCTTTTGTACAAAGTTTCAAAATAATTCACATTATTTAAATACGCTGATGAAACGTTGTCTGTATTGATTTTTTTGGATAAGTTAAGTAATCCTAGATTATCTTCAATTGATGCTCTAGGAGAACCAATAATTGCAATTTCATCAGGTTTAATTGAATTTAATTTAGAATTTATATTTGAAAAAGCCTCTTGATTATCAAAAGATTTTAGTTTGAAAACATCTTTGAAATAGCTTTTTTTAATTCTAGATGTTGAATTAGGATAATCATAACCAAATTTTCCCTTGTAACATAATTGACCTTTAGTAGATGGTGAAGACAAATCACCCTTAAACCTTACTAACTTATCAGATTTATTAACTTCAACTAATGCATCGCAACCTCCTGAACAATTAAAGCAAGTAGCACTGTACTCTTCATCTGATTTTTCCCATTTATAATTTCTTTCAACTAATGCACCAGTAGGACATACATCAATACAGGCACCACAAAATTCACAACCTGATTCTAACAATGATGTACCATTAGAAGTTCCTACTAATGAAACACCTGATCTAGACACTAATGTTAAGGCTGAATCTATACGTATTTCATCACAAACTCTAACACATCTAGCGCAAACAATACAAAGATTATAGTCTCTATCATAGAAAGCATCATCAACGTGAATCGGAAGATCTCTTCTATTGTAGTTTAGAGGTATTGTCATATCTAGTTCTACAAACCTAGCAGTGTCTTTAAGCTCACATCGTTCATTTTTGGGACATATTGTACATCTGTCTGTAACTGCTACGTGTCTTTGACATATATCTTGTGGGCCACATAATTCTGCTCTATGACATGTTAAACATCCATGAGGATGCTCACTCATTAGAAGTTCGACTATTCCTTTTCTAAGATCATTAACTGGCTCATTATCACTAACTACGTTCATAGAGTCTGAAGCAGGTGTGGTACAAGATGCCACTGTCATTTTTCTTCCATTTACTTCTACTTCTACTAAACAAGCTCTACAAGCTCCGTAAGGTTTCATATTTGGGTAGTAACAAAGGTAAGGGATATATATATCGTTATCCATGGCTACTTGCAAAATAGTTTGACCTTGTTTTATATCAAGGTTATTTCCATTTATATTTATTTTTGCTTCTTCAGACAAATTTTACTCCAAATTACTAGGTCTAGTTCTTGTTGGGATTAACATTTTTTCTAATGGTTCTAATTTATTATTAATTGAATCACTTATTTCATTTTCAAAATATTTTAATGAAGATGATATAGGATTATATCCAAGTTGACCATGCCCACAAAGTGAGCCTATTTTCATACTTTTACCTATTCTTTCAAGTAGCTCTAAGTCATTTGGTTTACTGCTTGAATTACACAATCTATCAAGAACATCATACATATGTGTATTTCCCAACCTACATGGGAAACATTTACCACAAGATTCAAATTGGTTAAAAGCTACTAAATTTCTTATTAGGTCTACTACAGATACAGATTCATCACAAACAATAATTCCACCTGATCCCAAAATGGCTCCTGATTTGGCCATTTCATCAAAATCAATTTTGGTAGCAAATGCTTCTTTACCTAAAACACCTCCTAGAGGACCTCCTGTTTGGAGCATTTTAATTTCAGTTGATGAACTTGAACCACCTCCTATATCACCTAAAACGTCTTCAATTGTCATTCCCATTGGAATTTCATACATTCCTGGTCTATTTATATGACCAGTTAAACAAACTATTGCTGTACCAGTTGATTTTTCAGTACCTGTAGATTTAAACCAATTAGAACCATTTTTAATTATTTCAGGGACATAAGAAATAGTTTTTACATTATTTATATTCGTAGGTTTTTTCCATAAACCTGATGCAGCAGGAAATGGTGGTTTAAATCTAGGTGTAGATCTTTTTCCTTCAATTGCTTCCATCAGAGCTGTTTCTTCACCTGCAACATATGAATCTCCTGTAAGTGATACTTCCATGTCAAATGAAAAATTAGATCCTAGGATATTTTCACCTAATAATCCGTTGTCATATGCTTCTTTTATAGCTCTTTCTATGGCTTTAATAGGAATATCATGACCTTGTCTAATAAAAACATAAGATTTGTTTGAGTTTGTTGCATATCCATTTAATATCAAGCCTTCAACAAGTGTATGAGGATCCGTTTCTAGAATTCCTTTATCATTGTATGCCCCAGGATCTCCTTCTTCACAATTACATAAAACATATTTAACTGGTGCTTTACTAGGTGCTAGAAAACTCCACTTAACACCTGTAGGAAAAGCTGCACCACCTCTACCTCTTAAACCTGAGTTTTTTACTTCATCAACAACTTTTTCTGGAGACATTTCAAATAATGCTTTGTTGATAGCTTCATATCCACCGGAATGTACATATTGGAAAATATCTCCAGGTGTGATCTCACCAAAATTTCTAGTTGCAATTCTTAATTGTTTAGAAAACTGTGGAAGATCAGAAATTTTAGGTATATCAATATCTAAATTGTTACTTGATTCATAAGCAAAAGCATTTTCTTTGAAAATTGATGTATTAGTTAAATAGTGTTCATAAATCTTTTCTGCAATAGATTCGGTAACATGTGCATAAAAGATTTTATCTTTGGATGGTAAATTTACGACTAAAATAGGTTCTAAATACATAAATCCCATCGATCCTACTTCAATTACATTGATTTTATCATTAGATTTTAAGCTTAATACTTTAAGTATTTCATCGGCTCCTACAGCTTGGCCGCTAGTACCAGTTTGTACTTTTATCACAACTTTATTTTCATACAAATTACTCATATAGTCTTGAGATTTTTTTTGTAAGTTTTTATAATTTTCTGTCATTTAATCTTTCTTTAATATTTCAACAATATTGTTTACTTTATCTTCATCTAATTTCCCAAACATTTTATGATCAATAGCAAAGACTGGACTTTGAGCGCAAGCTCCTAAACAAGTAGAGTATCGTAAAGTGACTTTATTATCTTCACTTTCACCTTCACCCTCAATATCTAATAGCTTGTGTGCTTGAGTAATTAATTTTTGTGCACCATTTATATGGCAACTTGGACCCCAACATACATCTAAGGTCTTATCTCCAGGAGGAGTGAATCTGAAATTAGTATAGAATGAAGCCACACTCCAGACATCATTTATTGTAACTTTACAAGTCTTAGCAATTTCTTCTATTGCTTCATCTGGAATGTAATGGAATGAATCTTGAACTGCTAGTAAGGAAGAAAGAACAGTTACCGTTTTTCTCTTTTGACTAGAAATAGATTCTGTAATTTTAAGTCTTAAAGAATCTGAATTTATATTATTATCTGACAAATCTACTCCTGAAGTATTTCCTCTTAAATTTTATCAACTCAAATTTAAGGTAACAAGTTATTTTTATGACTAAAACTAACTATTTATACTTTAAAGTTTTAGCAACTTTAATATCTTCACTTGTATCTCTCAAAATAGTAGGACGTATAACAATATCATTAATGTTTGTTCTATGAGGCATTCTCATACATAATAGAATTGCTTCAGCGATATCCTCAGGTTGCATCATAGTTGATCTAGCTTTAGCGTCAGGAGGTAAAGGTCTATTATCTAGTATTGGAGTATCAACTTCCGCTGGATATACTGTACAGCTTCTAATTCCATATTCACTAACTTCTTCCCTTAATGCAGTCATCATAGCTGCAACAGCAGCTTTAGCCGAAGAATATGGAGCTCCACCCATTAACCCAGGACTTAAAGCTGCCATCGAAGAAACAGTAACAATTGTTCCTCCTCCATTATCAATCATGTTTGGTAATACAGCTTGAGTTAATCTATAAACACCTTCTACATTAACATTAAAAACAGATTGCCAATCATCTTGTTTTACATATCTCATAGAACGAACTTTACTACTATGACCAGCATTATTAACAAGATGATGAATATTTCCAAATGCTTTTATTGCTTCATGAGCTACGTTAGCAGCAGAATCTCCATCTTCTAAATCTGCGGATAAATAAGCACCTTTTCCACCTGCATTTTCGATTTCACTAACAGCTTCTTTTAATAAATTTTCTCTTCTTCCAACTACAAAAACATTAGCTCCCATTTCACCTAGCATCTGAGCAGTAACTCTACCAATACCTGAACCTGCTCCTGTTAAAATTACTGATTTATTTTTAAGTGAATCCATTTTTATCCTCCTGTATAATTTTTGTAACAATTTCTCCCAGTTCAACTGAATAATTTGTTCCTCTATCTTCAGGGTATATCTGAGCTGTATTAGCAGAGTATAAACCTTTAATAGGTAATTTTATAGGTATTTTATATGAAGAATAATTTATTGGAATAATTGGTTGAGCATAATTAATTTTATTAAATTTAAAATCCCTAATATTATCCAAATTAAAATCTGGGTTTATTTTTTTTAAAAATGGTACATAAATCTTCATTAAGGAATTATAATCAAGCTTTAGTAAATCATTATCTTCTTCTACATAGTTGGTTATATAAACAATATTAGAATCACTATATCGATTTTTTGGAATTAAATTAGTATGTTCAATTATTCCAAGAAATGGAAATTCTTTATCTGCAATTGAAAGCCAATAATATTTTGAAATAGGTTTATTTAAAATTAAAATAACAACTATTGCAGACATGTATTCAACTTTATTCATATTCATAAGAATTTTTTTATCAAAAGTAACAAGTTTAGATAAAATGCTATATGGAGTTGTTGATATAACAATATCAAAATTTTCAGTTTTATTAATTTTATTTTCGCTAACAAAATTAATAGACTCAATTTGATTATTTTTAATATTTAATTTAGTTACTTTATGTTTATGATAAATCACTCCCCCATTTTGAATTATTTGATCTTCTAATTTTTTAATTAAAAATGAAAATGAACTCTTTGGATAACACAAAATTTCTTGAAATTTTTTATTTCTTGAAGAAACTCTAGATTGAATTTTAGCCCAAAACCATGGCATACAAATTTGTTTATAATATCTTCCAAATTTACCTCTTAATAAAGGCTCAAGAATTATTTTAAATGTTTCCTCACTTACATGTTTTGATAACCAATCATATGCAGTTATATTTTCAAATTTCTTCCAATTATTAATAAGCTTTAATCTAATAGAAATAAAAGATAATTTTATTCTTTCTTTGAAAGGTATTATTGGTAAAGTAAGTAAATCAATAGGAGTTGTTGTCGACCAAGTTTTATTATTAGCATAAGTTGCAACGGATGAATTAAACCATTCAAGTTCTGATTCAATGCCTAAATCTTTATATAAATTTAATATAGCTTTATCGGTAACAAATAAGTGATGATATGCTTTTTCTATTTCAAAATCATTAATCTTTATAGTTGAAGCTTGGCCACCTGAGAATGGACTAGATTCAAATATTTTAACTTCATGTCCTAATTTAGATAATTTATAAGCTGATGCTAAACCTGTTATTCCTGCTCCAATTATACAAATTTTCATTGATTAATATATAACTTAAATTTTTCTGTTACCAACATTATAAGACCAATAAGGGTAATTGGAATAAATAAAACTAAATGAACTGTAATTATAATTGAAGCTCCTATTAATGAATCAATTCCTAAAACTAAAAAAGTTAATGTACCAAAGAATTCAAAATTGCCTATATTTGCCGGCAAAGAAGGTATAATTCCTGAAAGGTTAGTAATTGAACAAACAATAATTATAATAAAAAAAAGATTAGTATTATCAATATTAAGTGTAAATTGTTTAGCTATATAGAAGTAAACAAGTGCCTCAACAAACCAGATTAATATTGAAAGAGTAAAAATTTTGAGATAAAGATAGGGTTTTCTCTTTTCTAAAAAAAATTCTAAGAGTGAAAAGATTATATTAAAAATTTTATATCTTATATTTTTGATTAAATTAATATTAGATAAATATAAAAATAAAGATAATAAAAGCAAAAATAAAATTACAGCTAAATATAGAATAAGAGTTTGATGGTTTATTTCAACATATTTTAATTTTAAATTAACAAATGGTAATGAAATAATAAGTAATAATAACAATGCTAAAACATCAGTGAATCTTTCTACAAAAATTGTAGATAAAACTTTTACAAAATTTACTTTTTCATAATCAGTTATTCGTTTAACTCTATAAAATTCCCCCAATCTAAAAGGGAATAAATTATTAGCCATGTAGCCAATTATTGTTTCTTTCAAAATATTAAATCTATAATTTCCAAAAAGCTCTAAATATATGATTTTCCATCTTATAAAACGTAATATAACTGATAAAAAATAAATAATAGATGCAAGAAAAAAAACATGGATTTCTATTTGATTGATTTCATCAATAATTAAATCAATATCTTTAATTATTAAGAATAAACCATATATAAATAATATTGAAAAAATTACGGATAATAAGTTATATTTTTTTTTAATAAATTTAATCAATTAATTTTAATGAATTTGACTTTAAATAAACTGCATCGGAACTACCAGAAGCCATAGGTATATCTCGATATATATAATAGTTTTTCAAGGATATTCTATGGTTTGAATTAGAGATCAAAATATATAAGTCTTTAATACTTTTATTTCTATAAACGCTCTCTGGAAACCATTTTCTATGAGAAAAATTTCTTTGTACTTCATAGTTTGATAATATTTTTTCAGAAAATTTATCTATATTTTTTTTATTCATTATAACTACATCATAATCACCTTCTAAATTTTGATAATCCATATCATTAAACCAAGTTACATTATCTCTATTTCTTAGATACCACATCCAAGGCCAAGCAAATCCATCAGAATTATCTAAAGCTAAAGATAAGTTAGGTTTTTTTAGATATAAATCATTTAATTCATAATTTATGCTGTGTAAATTCTCTGAGGTTTGAGTATAAATAAGTAAATCTTTAGGATCATCAGAATATTTAAATAAAATATTATTAGTTGTTCTCACAGTTAAGACAGCTGAAAAAATAAAAAATAAAATAATAAATGAATGAAAAAAAAGTTTTAATTGAAAAAGTTTTTTATTCTGTAAAAATATAAAAACTATTATTAATATAGATATAAATAAAAATAATGAGTCGTAATAAACATTATTTTCTATAATTTCATAGTTAGTGAATAATAATTTTAAAACCATTATTAATATTGCTAAAACTGACAACAAGTAAAAAATTATTGTTTGGTAAGGTTTTTTATAATTTATGAGTATAATTTCGCTAATAAAAACAGATGTTAAAATTATAAAAGGTATAGTTATATTAACGATTAACCATGGCATCTTTTCTCCAGCAAAAGATAAAGATATAAATGAAAAAATTGCCCAAAATGATATAAGTTTTCTAAAAAAATCTCCTCTAAATAAATAAATTATTGATAATGGCATCCCAATTAAAAATGGTAAAAATTCATCAGTAATTAGAATTAAAAAGTAATAATAATAAGGCTGACTTCCTCTTGCTACCTCATGCTGTGCTAACCAGTATCCCAGTGATTGCCATTGACCTGTTACTACTCCTTGTGGTGATATAAAGAATGTCGTGAACATTAAAATAAATATCAACCAAAAAGTTATAAATAAATTTAAGAATAATTTTTTATTTAAATAGTAACCAATAAAAATACTAATACTTAAGAAAATTATAGAAACTATCCAAGAAAAAATAATACCAACTCCCACAGGTAAACCTGGAGGAGTACCAGGATAGCCATCAGGAGTTGCTAAAATTACACCTAAAGAAGATTGAAATACAGAAACAATAGGAGCAGCTAAAGGTAAAGACAAGGCAAATATTATAAGAAAAATTCTAGTAAAATTATTAATGTTAGATATATTAATTTTACCTAAAATTAAATTTTTCAAATCATTAAAAGAATAAAAAAATAAAAATATTAATAACCCCAAAACATTAATGTACATTGTTTCTTTAATAGTAAATCCTAATGCCATAATCGAAACTAATGTATAAAGCCATTTATTATCTGAATATTTTATATACTTAAAGATAGAAATTACAAAAATAATTAGTATAAAACCCATAAAAATATCATTTCTAGCAAATCTACTAAAGTAACTTATGGATGGTGAAAATGTTAATAATAATGAAAAAATAAATACTGGTAAAAATCCTAATTCTTTTCTTAACAATAAAGGTAAAAAAACTATAGCAATTCCAATTATTACGAAAGGTAATCTTAAAATAAATTCAGAATCACCTAAAGTCCAAAAAAAACTAGAAAGAATATTAAATAAAAACATTCCATGGGTTAAAGGATTATGAGGATAGTATTCTCCTTGTGAAGTAATAAAAGAAAAAAAACCATGAAGACTTTCATCATGATGAACAGCTCTGGAAGAGAGGTCATATATTCTAAGAATAAAAGCAAAAACCCCTAAAATAAAGTAAGAGATTATTTTGTAGTTTATTGTTAGCTTCATAGTTATTTAATTGAATAAATATTTATTTTATTATTTGCAAATATTAAGTTAAATTCATTGAAATCTGACTTATTAGAATTTTCATATCTAAGTTTCTCATAGTCTGAATAAATTATATATGAAATGTTATATTCATTTAGAATTTGATCATTTATATTAGGGTTATTATAAAAATGCTCTATTTTATTACTTAATTCAATAATGGTTGATACATCATTTCGCCACTGGATTTGATGGTTTACCCAAGCTAAGACAGTTGATCTACCAGTAGCAGAAGAAAATAAATTAGATTTTGTATATGATTTTCCTACTCCTTCTAAAATAATTTTATCTGTTTCAATATTATTTCTGATAAATGATATAGCTTCTTTTTCATCAGGAGATAAATAGTTAAGACCATTTATAGAATATATACCTTGGTTTTCAACACTTCTTGTTTTAATCGCAGCTACAGTCCACCATAAACTTGGAGTAATAATTAAAAAAGTTATAAAGATTAAAAGAGATTTTTTAATACTTAAATATTTTGTTATAAATTTATAAATGATATAAAAGGATATTAAATTTAAAATTATATATCCAACAAAATAAAACTTAAATATAGTATTCATTCTGTTATTAAATGAATCAATTATATATATATATTCTGTACCATAAATTATTGAGATATTAGATAAAATTAGAATTAACAAATATTTATCTT
>JAACCT010000028.1 GCA_009937255.1 Dehalococcoidales bacterium | reverse complement strand
CCACTACCATATATAATAATTAAAGGAAATAGGTTTTACAAAAAAGGTTGAAATCTTGGTTTAATTTCCTATGAGGTTAAGAAAGATATATTTCCAAATAAGATATAATAGGTGTCCTAGAATTAACCCCCAAGTCAAAACCTTTTTTACATTTTTATCTCCTTTGAAAAATTTAAGTTTGTCTACAAGAATATAAGAAATTAAAATACTTATTAGTATCCACAATCCAAAAGCAGTATAATCTATTAAAGTGAAGTTCATTGTGTAAGTGATTTTTCAGCTTTTTGTTTTATTCTTGATTTATTTAAAATACTATCTCTTAATTCCGACTTCCTGTCAAATTCTTTATCAGTAATATTAATCTTCATTAACTCTCTATTAACTGTATATATTTCATAATTAAACAAAGCTTGATTTAAAAACTCTAATGCTTTAATTTCATTATCTACTCCTCCAAGACTATTATCTTTTTTTAACGCCTTTGAATAAACAGAAATAATTTCTTCGGCAATAATTTCATAGGCCTCTATAAAAGCACTTTCCATCTCTTCAGATTCAAGCTCTTTTGCCTCATACGTTGATTCACCGGATTGACTGAAGTTATAACTGTCTAGATAATAGATCTCCCCTCCACAACTAACTAGAAAAAAAGATAAGAATAGAATTTTTCTCATATCTAAAATTAAAAAATTATCAGAAATTAAATTGTTTTATGAAAGAATCTTTTAATATTTTATAACTGGGGTACAATATAAATATAAGGGCACAAATAAACTCTATACTAGAATTAAATTTTAATATAAAATATAGTAATATAGAATTAAATATAATCCTGTATGAATTAAGAAAAATTCAAACTAATCAGGAGTCCATTCATAAAAATTAGATAATTTATTCATTTTAAATCCTTGACTAGGATATAGATTGTTACCTATGTTATTAGTTTTATCAGTCTCAAGCATCATTCCGCAGGCAGAAGTATCTTTTACAAGATTTTTAGCTTTTTTAATTAGATGTTTTGAATAACCTTTACCTCTTTCATTAGCATCTATAAATAGATCATTTAAAAGCCAATATTTACTTACTCTTGTTGATGAAAAAATTGGATATAGCTGAACAAAACCTGTTAAGCATTTATCTACTTCAGACACATATATTTTTGAATCACACAATTTAATTCTTGATTCAAGAAATTTTTTTGCAACCTTAATATTAGAATCTTTGCCATAAAACATTCTATATGAATTAAACAGACTAGATAGATTATCAATATCAGATATTTTGACCTCTCTTATTTTCATTAATAGTATATTTATTTATTATTAAAAATATAAAATCTTTATGAATAGGTTCAAATTTTACATTATTGCAAGCTATGTCTTTGGATTAATATTTTTTTTAATCAACAACTTTAATTTTGAATTCTTTATACTTATTGACCCAATCATAATAGTGCTTATACTTAATATTCCATCCTTAATAATTGGTTCAATTTTTTACGTACTTAAAAAAAACTATTCTGGATTTTTTATGGAGTAACATTTTTCTTAATATCCTCTATATTTATTCTTTGGACAGCTATTGAAATTTATACTGGAAGCTATTGGGGTAAAATTCTTTAAAAATTAATCTAATTCCTTAATCATAATATTTCTAAACTCGATTGGATGACCTTCAGATTGAAGTGATAAATATCCCTCCTTTAATGGTTCACCAACATTATCTATAAAATTATCAGATAAATATGTTCCACCATACTTAATGTTTGTATATGAAATAACGGTATCCTTATCAATAATATGATGTACAATTGAATCAGAGTAAACAACAAGATCAACACTAACCCAATCATCATTATGATAGGTTTTTGAATTAGAATTTACACAGTGTATTGAGGCTTTGAATCTAGGTTCAATATTATAATTAGAAGCATTTATATCAACATCTGTGCCCGGGGAACACATATTTAATGTTGGTCTATCACCCTGTCCTGATCCGCCAAGAAACTGAGCTTCAATACTTACAGGAAAACCTTGATCAATAAACATTTGATTAGGGTGTTCAGCGTGCAACATTACGCCACTGTTCTTAAATGACCATGATTCATTTCTTATGTGTTCACCATAAAATTTATAATCCAGCTTTAGATGATAATTTTTAAATTTTTTCTTAGTATAAAAAATATGTCCAAATTCTCTATCAAATGAATCATACTCATCATATGATACCTTAATAGTTCCATCACCAACTCCAAAAGTATTTTTATAATTATTATTAAATTCATATCCAGCTATTTTCATTTCCCACCCGTCTAGACTTT
>JAACCT010000108.1 GCA_009937255.1 Dehalococcoidales bacterium | reverse complement strand
TCATAGTGGGTGATACTGGATTCGAACCAGTGACCCCTACCCTGTCAAGGTAGTGCTCTAAACCAACTGAGCTAATCACCCTAGTAATACAAATCTATATATTTATTTATTTAAGATAATTATCTAGAAAAGTTAAGATTTTTTGATTACCCTCAATTTGTTGCTTTTTTTTGTTAAATCCATGACCAGCATCTTCAAATAAAATATATTCTACATATGCACCAGCATTTCTAGCTTCTTGAACCATTTCATCAGATTCAATTTGAAGAACTCTTGGATCATTAGCTCCTTGTAAAACCATAATTGGATTTTTAATATTTTTTGCATGAAATAATGGGGAAATATTATAAAGTCTTAAAGAGTCTTTAGAGTAAGGGTCTCCCATTTCTTTATAAATTGATTTTCTTGTAGCTTCCCAAAAAGCAGGAATTGACCTTAAAGTTCTAATCCAATTTGTTACTCCATATATATTCACTCCAACTTTAAATTCTTCAGGCTCAAAAGTCATAGCCGCCATAGTCATAAATCCACCATAACTTCCTCCAATAATTCCTATTTTATCAGGGTCAATATAGTCCTGATCTTGAAGCCATTTTTTACCCCAAACACAATCCTGAAGATCATCTTCACCATGATTTCTATCATCTAGTGAATAGAATGTCTTTCCATAACCACTACTCCCCCTGTTATTTACTGCAAGAATAGCATAGCCATGATTAACTAAGTATTGAATTAAAGCACGATACCCAACTTTTGATTGTCCTCCTGGACCACCATGAACCCATACAAGAGCAGGAACCTTATTTCCTTTTTTAGCGCTATGTGGTTTGTAAAGAATTGCTGGAATCTCTAATCCATCAAATGATTCATACCTGATTACCTCAGCGTTTACAAGATCGTCAGGGTTAACACTTGAATTTAGATTTGTGGTAATCTTATTTAATTTATTAGTTGAGAGATTATACGTATATATATCTCCTGGAGAATTTGGGCTTCCAGCAGAAATTCTAATCATTTTTTCATCATCAGAAAAAGCAACCCTATTTATATTCATATTTTCAAGACCAATTAAATTCAAATCTGATTGATCATTCATATTTTTAATTATTATTTTGTTTTGCGCATCCTCGTTTACAGCAACAACTCTAAATGAATCATTCTTTGAAAGATAGCTAAATGCAACATCCCAATTAGTTTTATAAACTATACTTCTATCTCCATTATTTAAATTATATGACATTAAATAATAAAACTCACTATCATAGTTTGTAGTGTAAAGAAAGTTTTCATCATTTTTATCAAAATTTTGCCCTGAATAGTTAGCAGTTTGATTTGAAATTTCAAATTGCTGTTTACTTTTAATTTCATATAAAAATAATTTCTGTTCACTTCTAGATAAGTTTAGGTTTAAGACTAAATGTTTATCATTGTTAGAGATACTATTTAGACTGTATCCTTTATCATTTTTATAAACCATTACTGATTCAAGTGTTAAAATATTTATTTTATATAAATCAAAGAATCTAGGATCTCTTGAGTTTGACAATACATACATGTCCTGTTCATCTTGAGTCCATCCAAAAAATGATGCCTTAGTATTTTCTCCTGGCGTTAGATCAACGGTCTCATTATTCCTAATTAAATAAATATGTGAGTTTTCATTACCACCTTTATCTGCTGAGTAAAAAACTTCATTAGTCGATGGTGCATAGCCATTTACAAAAAATGATTCCTCTTCTGAATTTGTCAGTTGAGTTTCCTTGTTATTTTTTAAATTAACCTCATAAATATTAAAAACTCCTGATTTATCGGAACTGTAAACTAATTTGCTTGCATCCTTAGAGAATGATCCACCAGAACTTCTATTATTTGACATTAGAGTATCTATTGAATACTGCTGAATATTTTTTTCTGATTCAGCACATGAAATAACTAGAATAAACAATGCTATTGATTTGATAATATTTTTCATAAATAAGTTTTTTATACTATACCTAAGATATTTATTTCTAATGGTAATAATTAAAAAATAGCTAAAGTAAATAGTGTTACAAATTTATAAGATTTCTTGTTACTTTTGGAGAATGAAACATTTATCTAAAGAAGAGTTCGATGATTTAC
>JAACCT010000027.1 GCA_009937255.1 Dehalococcoidales bacterium | reverse complement strand
TATCATTACAAATACGCAATGTAACTTATTGGGGCCTTAGCTCAGCTGGGAGAGCGCTTCCCTTGCACGGAAGAGGTCGGGAGTTCGATCCTCCCAGGCTCCACCAAATAAAAACTTGAAAATTTATACCGACATTAATGATTTTGTTGAAGCAAGGTCTAAAATTTCATCTAAAGTAGCTTTAATTCCTACAATGGGATCTCTGCATGAAGGACATGTCTCTTTAATCAAAGAAGCTAAAAATTATGCAGATCTTCTCATTGCTTCACTTTTTATAAATCCTAAGCAATTTGACTCTTCTTCTGATTTTTCAAATTATCCTAGGAATATAAAAAATGATTTAGAAATATTTTCTAAAAATGGTATTGATATAGTTTTTGCTCCAGAAAAATCAGATATTTATCCTGAAAATTTTACTTCAATTGTAAAAATTGAAAATCTTAATGAAATCCTTGAAGGTTCTTTTAGAAAAGGACATATGGATGGAGTATCAACAATTGTTTTGAAATTATTAAATTTATCAAAACCAGATTATGCTTTTTTTGGTGAAAAAGATTTTCAGCAATTAAAATTAATAGAAAGAATGATAATAGATCTTTCAATTAAAACTGAAATAATTCCTGTAAAAACAGTAAGAAATAAAAATGGTTTAGCTTTATCAAGTAGAAATAGCTTATTAAGTAAAGAAGAAGTAATATTAGCAGAGGAAATATATAAATCTTTGTTGTTAGGAATAGATACCTATAAAAATGGAATATATGATTCAAATCAAATAATAAAAAATATTGAAAATTACTTATTAAAATTCCCAGAAATAAAAATAGAATATGTTTCAATTAGGGATAAGTATGATTTTATAGAGTTAAAACATATTGATAGATCTTTTGCTTTATTGATAGCTGTATATATCAATGAGGTTAGATTAATTGACAACATGATTTGTGATTTAAAATAATGAAAAAAAAACTTTCAACAGAAGAAATATTAAAATTAAAATCTACTGATAATAAATTATCCATGGTTACAGCTTACGATTTTGTAAGTGGGTATATTGTTAATAATTCTAAAGCAGACATGATACTAGTTGGAGATAGTTATGGAACTACTTCTTTAGGTTATAAATTAACTAATCAAGTTGAAATTACTGATATTATACGCGCAACTAAATCTATTTCTAATAATAGAATAAACACTTTATTGATTTCTGACCTTCCTTATAAAACTTATGAAACAAAATCTCAAGCATTAGAAAATGCAAAAAAATTGATTGATTGTGGTGCAGATGCAGTGAAACTAGAAGGTGGAGTAGAAAAAAAAGAAATTATTACATTTCTTGTTGATAATAATATAAAAGTTATGGGTCATATAGGAATTAAACCACAAAATATAACTAAATTTGAACAGTATAAAATCTTAGGTAAAAATAAAAATGAATATAAAGGAATCATGGAAGATGCAATTACTGTTGAAAAATCTGGCGTATTTGCTCTTGTTTTAGAATTAATTCAATCAGAATTATCTCATGAAATTACAAAAAAACTAAATATTCCAACAATTGGAATTGGTTCAGGAGAATTTACAGATGGACAAGTTCAAGTTTTCAATGATTTGATAGGTTATTCCCCCTTCAAGTTACCAAAACATGCAAAGAAATATTCAGATGTATTTAAAATTGCTACCGAATCAATAAATAATTTTATTAGGGAAGTTAAGTAATATTATTTAGTTGAAATAATTTGTTTAGCTTTTTCTTTAGCTTTATCTTTTAGACTGCTGGCTTTTTCTTTATAGGTTTTCGCCCATTCTGTTTTTTCTTTATTTAGATTAATTATGCTTTCTAAATTTTCTGATAACTCTAAATTAGCCTTTTCAAAAGCATCATTTGATAGTTTTTCTATTTTATTTTTTTCTTCTTTTAGAGAAATAACAGCACTTTCCATAAGTTCATTGGTTATTTCAGCAGGCTTAGCTTTGACTGCTGCTCTATATTGATTCATTGTGTCTCGTTCAACCAACATTGTCATATATGCTTTTTCCATATCAAAACATTTAGTTTCATATTCATAGCAATCACTTAATATTTTATTTATTGCTTTAAAGTAGCTTGGATATTTATGAATATTAAATCTTTCGTCAAATACTGCCCTGTAAGCTGTGAATCCAAAATTATCTATTGATATTTCATGATTATGTTTTCCTTCTGGACTTATACCTAATGCTAAGCCTGTATGCTCATAATCAAATAAAGTACCCGGTATGTTTGATATCGGATCTTGAGGGAAATATATTCTATAATTATCTTTAACATATTCATCCATTAATTTTCTGTATTCACTATTACCGACTCTCGGAGCTCCCATTGCTAATAAAGAAACATCATATCCTGAATTCATAGATAAATCTAAAGCAGAAAGAGCTGCTAGAGCAGACCCTAAACTATGACCAGTAAAAATTATTTTACTTGGATTCTCATAAATTATAATTTCATTCAGACTGTCTCGATATCTTAAATATTCAGTTTCAAACCCTCTATGAAGTAAAATATTTTCGCCACTAATCCAACTTGATTTTACTAGAGCTCCATCAAGATCTGTTATAACATTCTTTGTTAAATCAGACCTATCTCCTGTAGTAGATCTGAAAATAACAAATAAAATATCATCTTTTTTTAATATTAAAGCTTTTCCTCCACTAAGATTTATAGAAAACTTATCTTTGTTTTCCTTTCCAGGCGCATATAAAAAATCATCTCCTATGATTTCATAGCCCTTAATCTCAGCTTTCTGTTTTGCAAATTCAAAATCTTTTAGTACTAAATAGTTTTGGTAAACTAAATCAGGTAATATTCTTTCAAATCCTATTTCTTGTAAACTAACTCTTGGTTTTTCTTCAATTTTTTCAGAAGTATTAGAAATTAATTCTCCAACATCTTTAGTTTCGTCATTTCCTGCTACAGAAGAGCAAGAAAATAAAAGAACTG
Source organism: Dehalococcoidales bacterium (assembly GCA_009937255.1). Classification (GTDB taxonomy): domain Bacteria; phylum Chloroflexota; class Dehalococcoidia; order Lucifugimonadales; family Lucifugimonadaceae; genus TMED-70. Next base: position 1,907 of record JAACCT010000027.1, on the reverse strand, counting down.
AGAATAATATGATTATATTTTTTTTCATAATTAAACACTCCGAATTGATTATTATAACTTAAGTTTATCTTATTTTAATTTATTTTTTTTGGCTTCTTGCATGTAAAAAATAATATAGCAGTAAAAAACATAAGTCCTGTTCCAAAGAACCAAACACTAATATAACTTCCAGTATAATCTCTAACATATCCAGATATCGGGGCACCTATACCTCCAATAATTAGTATAAAAGGTGTGACTTTTCCTCTAATTATTCCTAAATTTTTCCTTCCAAAATAATCAGCCCATATAAATGAATGAATAAACATCAATCCTCCTATTCCTAATCCAAAAATTGCCATAGATATAAAAATTATAAAAAAAGAATTAGCATATATTGTTATCAAACTAGCAGTTGCTAAAAGTAAAAAAGCAAATGTACCTAAAATTCTAATACCTATTTTTTTTACTAAATTACCTACTATAAAAGTACTAATACCCGCACAAACGGCATCAAAAGCAGTAGCTAAAGCAATCAATTGTGGTTCTAATCCTCTATCCATAAAAGCAGGGATTCTATGTATAGCGATTGTTCCTGTTGCAATACTAATAATAGTCAAACAAATAGTTATTTTCCAAAATACGTTTGTTCTTACAGCTTCTTTAAATTCCCAAGAAACTTCTTTGTCTATGAAATCTTCAGATTTATTTTGTTCTCCGTCTGGGATCAATCCAATATCTTCAGGTTGTCTTCTTAGAAAATATAAAGAAGGAGGAATAATTATAATAATAGCTAGTAACCCAAAAATCATCCAAGTATTTCGCCATCCGGTAGTATCAATAAAAAATTGAGTTAGAGGAACAAATATCATAGCTCCTATAGGAACTCCAAGAGAAGTAATTGCTAATGCTTTACCTCTTTTTTCAATAAACCATTTAGATATTGGAACAGTTGTAATTAATGACCCAGGGCCTCCAAGGCTAGTAATTCCTATTAATCCAAAAATTACTATCATTAAAATTCCACTAGAGTTAAAACCAAGTAAAATTAATCCCAGACCAGTTATTAAAGTAGCAATAGGTAATAAAATTCTTGATCCATATTTATCAATCCAAGATCCCATTATTGGACTTGATAAACCAGCTGTTAATTGCCTAGCAGTTGATGCCCATCCAAAGTATGATCTTCCTATATTTAGTTCATCGCCCATAGGTTTTATAAATAATCCAAAATTTAGAGTCCCTAATGCCATAGTCATTGAGGAAGTTAAAGCCATTATAAATACAATTTTCCAGCCGTAGAAAAAATTATTTTTTAGTTTATGCATTAGATTAAATATTAGTTGGTAAGTTCGTTATATACATTATAACTTTATAAAAAGTTTTATATAAAATCTTGAAAATAATAATAATTTAACTATTGTTTACTAAAATCATTGACTATTCATCATCCTTTATTATAATTTAGAAGGTTTCTCTAATTCATCAATTTATTTTAATGGAGTTATTAGTTGTCACAGAAAAGTGCAAAGCCTGGTAAAAATAAACTTATAAGATTATTATGGATCATTTTGGGATCCTTGTTTGTTACTATCGGTTATATTGGAATATTTGTTCCAGGTCTTCCAACAACTGTTTTTTTAATTTTAGCTGCAGGTTGTTATATTAGATCATCTGAAAAACTTTACAATTGGCTAATAAATAATAAGCATTTTGGTCAATTAATTAAAGATTACTATGATGGAAAAGGAATGCCATTAAAGTCTAAAGTTATTGCCTTATCAATGATGGTGATTTTCTGTTCTTTTGCAATATTTTTTGTTGTAGAAATATGGTGGGTAGACTTAATTATTTTCTTAGCAGGACTCACAGGTTTTTTGTATATTACGTTGAAAATACCTACAAAAAAATAATTGTCTATCTTTTTA
>JAACCT010000107.1 GCA_009937255.1 Dehalococcoidales bacterium | reverse complement strand
TAAAATCTTTGAATCAATATATTTAATCTATGAATAATTATGAATAATAAACAGATTAGAAAAATGGATCTTGAAAAAGTTATGAGTAAGACTATTTCAGGAGATAGAAAAATTTCAGGTAAAAGAATTTCATTATTGGATTTTTTTAGATTACAAACTCAAAATCCTAGTGTAACTTTTCTATTTACTCTTTTTTTGATTATATTACTTGTTGTTATGATACCTGTCTTTCCTAAAGTTTCAGAAGCCGTAAAAGTTAATGAAGAAAAAAAAGCTGCTTATGAGTCAAAACTTATGCCTAGATCTTTATCTATTCCAGTAAATATGCTTCCTTATGTAAGGTTTCAATATCAAGCTTTAGTTTCAGGAAAGTTTGCTTCTTGGCATAATCCAGTATTTAAAACTGGTTCTTGTGATATTGAAAACTTAGCAGCTATGCCTGAGGGTATGTATAAAAGATCTATTCAGACAGGTTGTTTTCAGTTTAATGAAATTCAAATACAACATTCTAGTTCATGTGAGGTAGATAACTGTATTGTTGATCCGAATGTAATTACTAGGATTGATTATGTAATGAGTCAAATTGAAGCCCCTTTTTGGGGTAAAGGCTTTGTAGAAGAGCCTAGTATTTGTTCGGTAGAAGACATTTATTCAAAAGATGTAGTTTGCAAAGCTAATAAAAGTATTTTTTATAAACCAGATTCTTTATAGATTTTTATTCTTTCAACATAAAAATCTCCAGCTCTTTTAATTAATTCTTTATGTTTATCTAATAATCTACCAATGGCTTTTCCTGGAATACCTCTTACTATACTGTTATCAGGAATATCTGTTCCTTCAATTACAACAGAACCTGCAGCAACTAAACAGTTTTTTCCAATTGTTACATTATCATTTAGTACAGCGCCATTTCCTATTAAAGAACCATCTCCAATTTTTTTAGAATGGATAACAACTCCATGACCTATAGTTACATCGTTTCCAATTTCTGATCCAAAATCAGAGTGTACTGCAGTGTTATCTTGTATATTTGTTCTCTCACCAATTAAAATCTTTCCACTATCAGCTCTAATTACTGCACCTGGCCATACTGAAGAAAATCCTCCAATTTCAACTTCTCCTACTACATAAGCACTTTCATTTACATATGCTTCCTTATGTACTTTAGGAGATAAATTTTTAAGATTTCTAATCATATTTACATTCTTTCTGGAGCTTTTACGTTTAATAATTCAAAAAGATTATTTAAGACAATTTTACAACTAAGAACAAGTTTTATTCTAGCTTTTGATAATTCTAAATCATCAGATAAAACTCTACAGTTTTCATAAAACTTTTGTAAATCTTTTGCTATGTCTATCGCATATTTTGTTAAATTTTGTGTTTGCAGTTTGTGAAATGAATTTACCACCACTTCTGAAAAAAAATCTAAGTCATCTATCAATTTTTTTTCATATTCAGTGTCAAGTAAGTCTAAATTTCCTTCTAAATAATCAAAATCAACACTGTCTAAAATTGAGCATAACCTTGCATGAGCATATTGAGCATAGTAAACTGGATTTTCTGAAGATTCTTTTACAGAAAGTTCTAGATCAAATTCTTGCTGACTATCAACACTTCTATTTAAAAAATTGAATCTTATTGAGTCAGTCCCTACTGTATCCAAAAGATCCCTTATTGAATAAATATTTCCAGATCTTTTAGAAAATTTTTCTACTTTTTCTTGATTTTTAAAATGAACGATTTGTATTAACAGTATATTTAATTTATTTTGATCAATTTCTAGTGCAGAAAGTGCAGACTTTAATCTATCAACATGAGAATGATGATCTGCTCCAAAAATATTAATAACTTTATCAAATTTTCTAATTAGAAATTTATCTAAATGGTAAGCTAAGTCAGTGAAGAAATATGTATGTCCTCCATCATTTGATCTTTTTATAACAACATCTTGTTCAGTATGAAACTTAGAAGACTTAAACCATGTTGCTCCATCAAGTTCATAAATTAAATCATTTTTCTTTAATATTTCCATAGCTTTATCTGTTGTTTTGGTATCAAAAAGGCTTGATTCATAAAACCATTTATCATAATTTACTCCTAGATCAATTAGGTCTTTTTTAATATTATTAATAGTTATATCTAAAGCAGATTTTCTAACTAAATTAAATATACTTTCTTGATCTTCTAATCTAGAGTCATTTGCTGTTATTTTTAATAATGAAATGATTTCATTTGCTGTGTTTTCTAAGTGACTTCCAACATATCCTTTTTCAGGGGCATCGTACTCCAAATTAAAACTTGAATAAATATGATGCAAAATACTCCTAACAAATAGTTCAATTTGAGTACCTGCGTCATTGATATAATATTCTTTAGTAACCTCGAATCCACAGAACTCTAATATATTTGATAAGCAACTTCCTACTACGGCTCCTCTGGCATGACCTACATGCACTGGTCCAGTTGGATTAACAGACACAAATTCTACTTGAATTTTTTTTCTTTGACCTAAATTATTTGAGCCAAAATTATTTTTTTCTTTAATTATTCTTTCTATTAATTTATTCTTAAACTCTTTTTTTAAATAGAAGTTTAAGAACCCTGGTTTTACAATTTCTACTTTTTCAATAATTTCATTTTTATCTATATTATCTTTAATTAATTCTGATATTAACATAGGGGGTTTTTTCATTTGTTTTGATAATGAAAGAGAAATACTAGACGACCAATTACCAAAAGATTCAACTTTAGGTTTTTCAATTATAATTTCAGGGATGTCTATATTTGAAAGTATGTTTTTAGATTGAGCATTATCTATAGCTTTTTTTATAATTTTAGAAATTTCAGTTGAAGTCCGCATCATAGTTTAAAAATTAAGATTTAAAATGTTTGTTTTTATAGTAGGGGTAATTTTAAATTTTATAACCTCTTTTGCTTTAAGAGTTTCTCCATTTTCTGTTATCAAAAAAAATTCTATGTTATTTTCTGTATCCTCTAAAATTCTAGGACCTATAATAAGATTTTTAAAAAAACCATTTTCTGTTATTACTATTGGAGATTCAAGATCTCCTAATTTAGCATATATACTTAATCCACTTGAACCAGAATTATTTTTTATGAAAAATTCTCCTTGAAATATATGTGGAAAACTTGGTATACCTGGAGGAAGCCCTTCTATGGGCTTTGTTTCATTTGAAGTTGAAATACTCATATCTTTGCTAATGTTACTTGAATCTCCGTCACAAGAAATAATTAAAGTTAACAAACTAAATAAAATTGAAAAAATTATAAGCTTGGGGATGCTTTGTGCCATTCTGTTTTCTCCTGAAATTTGTTTGCAAATTGAAGGACTTTTTGATCTCCGTTTTGAGGTCCAATTATTTGTACTCCCACTGGCATATCATTATTTATTCCTGCGGGGAAAGAAATTGCTGGTAAGCCTGCAATATTAACAGGAATTGTACATAAATCGCTTTGATACATCTTTATAGGATCATTTGTTTTTTCATTCAATTTGAAAGCAATCGAAGGTGATGTTGGAGTTAATAAAACATCAACTTTATTAAATACTTCACTAAACTCTTTTATAATCAGGGTTCTAATTTGTTGAGCCTTTTTATAATAAGCATCATAATATCCTGCAGAAAGAGTATAAGTACCTATCATAATTCTTCTTTTTACTTCATCTCCAAAACCTTCACTTCTAGATGCAATTAATGATGATATAGAGTTAGTATCAGAATCACTTCTATGTCCATACTTAACTCCATCGAACCTTGAAAGATTTGAAGATGCTTCTGAAGGCGCAATAATATAATAAACATCCATTGCATAGTT
>JAACCT010000106.1 GCA_009937255.1 Dehalococcoidales bacterium | reverse complement strand
TAAAATTGAAAAAATTAAACACATAGATCAAACAAAAACTACTCCAGTGCGCCGTGCTGTAATTTTAGCAGCAGGAAAAGGAAAACGAATTCAACACTTGACCGTAGATATTCCAAAATGCTTAATTGAAGTTAATGGTAAATCATTAATTGAACAAGCTTTGCATGCACTTTCATTAAATTATGTTAATGAAGCAGTGATAGTTGTGGGTTATAAGTCTTCACTTATTCGAGAAAGATTGGGTAATTCTTTTGAAGGAATTAAAATTATCTATGTAAATGCGTGTGACTATGAAACAACAAATAATATTCGATCATTATGGGATGCTCGTGATTATCTGAATGAAGATATTATTTTGGTTGAGTCAGATGTCATTTTTGATTCTAATCTTATTACTGATTTATTACGGGAAAAAGGTAGTAGCGCTGCAGTTTCGCCCAACTATAAAGCTTTATCTGGAACATTAGTAAATTGTGATGATCAATTTCGTATCACTAAATTCATAATGAATAAGGATCTTAATATGTTGAAAAAAAATATAGATTTGTTTAAAACTGTAAATCTGTATTTATTTCGAAAAAATTTATTGCAGAAACAAATTATTCCAAGATTAGATAAAGCAATTCGAGCTGGTCAAGAAAATATATATTATGAAAGTGTCCTTCGTGATTTTGTAGATGAAGATTCTACTAGTAATCTTATTGCTGTAGATATATCAAAAAATCGTTGGTATGAAATTGATGATCAACGAGACTTAGATGCAGCTGAATTTATGTTTTTAACACGAAGTCAGCAATTCGATCGTATTCAAGAATTACATGGTGCTTACTGGAGATATGGATTCATTGATCATGCCTACTTATATAATATGTACTTTCCACCTTCAGGAATGTTAGAAATATTTGAACGTAATTTACCAGAAATTATCAGTAATTATCCTGTTGCTCAACTCGAACTTGCCCGACTCGTAGCAAATTGGACTGGTTCAAACCCTAATTATCTTGCCGTTGCTAATGGGGCTTCGGAATTAATTAAGATTCTAGGAAATCAACTTTTTCATCGTATTATTATTCCAACACCCTCATTTAATGAATACGAAGAAGTTGTTCAACCAGAAAAAATTCATCGATTTCCCCTAGATCCTGATACTTTTAATTTAGATATTGACGGATTCGCTGCTGCTGCTATTAAGTGGGGTGCAGATAACGCAATAATTGTGACTCCCAATAATCCTACAGCGATGTCTGTAAAATCTAAAGAATTGATAAAACTAGCAGAGAATCTCAGAAAAGAAAAATGTAGGTTGATTATTGATGAATCGTTTATAGAATTTTCTACTGAAGAAAGTTTAGAAAATATTATTGATAATCATCCAAACCTAGCTGTTATAAAAAGTATGAGTAAGGTATTTGGTATAGCTGGGCTTCGTTTAGGTTATATTCTTAGTTCTGATAGCGAGTTTATTAATACCATAAGAGACAGCATACCTATTTGGAATGTTAACAGTTTGGCAGAAGAATTTTTATATACAGTGGGTCGCTATCGAAGAGAATTTATTGAGAGCTGTAATCAAACAAGACTAGATTGCAGATCATTGTATGAAGATCTGATGGCAACCGATGGTATAGAACCTATTGAACCTGATGCAAACTTTGTGATGTGTAAACTTTCAGATCCTAACGCAAGTGGATTTGATATTACCAGAAAGCTTTACATCGAGCACAATATATTAATAAAAGATTGTGCAAAGAAAAGTATGATAGAAGCTGATAGATATCTACGTATTGCCTCTCGTACTAAAGAAGAAAATAAAAAATTAATACATGCACTTACTATGGTGCTTTAAGGTTTATACATGATAAAAGGAGGGTATTTTGAAATCAGATAAATTGAGTGATTCTGAAAATGATGAACTTATGCTCCACATAGAAAGAACAATTCCTCCTATGAATATTAAGGATGCTGAGTCACTTCTTGGAGAGGCCAAAGAAGTATTTGATGAACATAAAATAACTTTTTTTCTCAGGCAGGGAACTTGTCTTGGAGCGGTGAGAGATAAAGCTTTGATTGAATGGGATGATGATCTTGATATTGGATCGATTATCGGAATGCATGGTTTTAAAGAGGAAATGATAGAATCAGCTGTCGCGGACCTTAGGGCTCGTGGTTGTTACGTTGAAGTTCATCATGATGGTCTCTATACCGCTGTCAAAATAATGAAATATAAAATTCGTATCGACTGGCAGTGTTATAGGGTAGTTAAAGGAACTATTTCACATTATCCTGGAGTACCATTTCCTATAAAGTTATTTACAAACTTATATGCAATTGATTTTCTTGGAAAATCTTATAATGTTCCTAGTCCTCCAGGCGATTACCTCACTTATAAATATGGACCTGACTGGATTACTCCAAAGCAAATTGGGTATGAAAAGGATGTTTTTGATAATATGCCTAGTGGGACAGTACCCGGTCGACCAGGTAAGTTTAGACAATGGTTTTTAGTTAATTTTAGATCATCTCAAACTGCAACTCTACTTGTACTTGATGCTGATGGATTACCTGTAATAGGTGCTATTGTGGTAATTGCTGGTTTGAATCGTTCAACCTCTGATAAAAATGGAAATGCTAAATTTTACCTACCCGGACCAGATAATTATGCAGTGTCAATTAAGTTTAAAGATGTGGAAGAAGTTTTGTATGAAGAGACACTTACACCAGGTAATAAATATATTTATCGTCCTGATCCTGCTCATCCAGCGGGGAGATATTTCATCCTTACAGAAGGCTAGAATTAAGATAATAATTAGCCAACAAAACCTATATATGGAATCTTATTAAACTTTCATTTGCCTTTTAGTATATTTTCTTCCAATTGTTGCAGCTTCTTCACTTTGTCCAGCTATAACCCTAGCTCCAGAATCGATAGTTTTTATAATATTGTCTTTATTTGCAACTTCTAAAAATTTCACACCATTTTTATCACAAGCATTTTTAACTCTTACAGATGCTTGTTCTAATCTTGGATCAACAAACTGCAACTCTCGTGGTAAGTTGCTATCTCTTTTTATTTTCATGGACATGGACATATCTCCAGGTCCCATTTCTGCAAATCCTATTCCTGGTACACTTAAAATTTCTTCACAATTTTCTAGACCTTGAATTGTTTCTATCTTTAATCCTAATAAAAGCTCTCCATTAGGATTTAATGGCCAAGGATCAGCCTTTAATCTGTATTCATTATCATCATCAATACCCCATTTTATCTTTGCTATATATTCTGATCCAACTCCTCTTGTTCCATCTTCAAGGCCTTGCCCAACACCTGCATCATTAATTTTATACCGACAAGACTCTACAAAAGCAGTAACAGCTTTTGCATTAGTGGCTTCACATAATAAAATACCATGTACTCCTCTTGCAAGAATTTGACGAATTTGCCAAGAGTTATATTTTATAATTTCTGCACTTTCACCTTGTACCGGAAGTTCAATAATAACGGTTGGAGTTATATGACCTGATGCTGTAGGTCCACCATCAACTAATCCATCCATATAAGATTCTAAGCCTCCCATATCAAAAGCTCCATGCTCCATTCCAATATTTATGTAGTCAGCCCATATTTTAGAATCTATTTTTCCTTGATCATATGTAAGAAAATTTCTAGAAAAAGAATGTAAGCCTGAATAATAAATAGGCTGATCGCTTTCTAGTAATTCTATGGCTCTATTTATTCTTTTAGGCATATTAATACTCCAATCAAGTTTTCGTTTTTTATATATTTATGAAAATATAATATTATTCAAAAAAAAAAAACAGATATTATGCATAAAATTATTTTAATATTTATTCCATTCTTAATAATATTTAATTCACAGTGCCATCTACCGCCATCTCAGGAATCTCAAAATAAAGATTTTGATCAAATTTCAACTTTAATTGAAACTTCAGATAGAATATTAAATTTAAAATATTTAGACGAAGAAATAGAATTTGAAGTAGAAGGTGTCCAATATATTAGCTTTAAGTTTTTAGTAGATAAAAAACTAAAAGGATCTTCTGAAGTAAATGATGAAATATTTGTCACATTTGAAAAAAAAATCTTTAATAATTTATTTACAAATGCTAAAAATGAAAAATTAGAAATAAATACTTACACAGATTACACATTTTTTTTGATAGGTAGAGCTAAAAAAAATATATTTCCTAAAATGTTAGGAGGAAGTCTTTGGTTTATAAATGGAACTCCTTCTATTTACATAACAAATTCTTATAGTATAGAAATTGTTTCAAGAATAGACATATTGAAAAACTTAAGTAATGAATTTCAAAATATAAATACTTTAGATAAAATTAAATTTAATGAAATTATAAAGTCAAATTCTAAATAATGAATAAAATATTTTTTTTACATGGGGCTACAGGTTTTTTTGATGAATTACTTATAATTTTTCTTTTTTTCCCAATATTGATTATAATTATTTCTGCATGGAGAAAAGGAATTAAGAAAAAAAATTATTTCTCAAAAAAAAATAAAAATAATATCAAGAAATAGCACCGCTTGTTTTTAATTTATTTATTTCTGCTTTAGTATAACCGTTTTCAATCATAATTTTTTCTGTATGTTCTCCTAATAAAGGGGCAGAGGTTCTTACCGAACTAGGATTTTCTAAGAATTTAGCAATAACCCCTATATTACTAGTCTTTCCAACTTTAGGATGTTCTAATTCTATCTTCATATTTCTATATTTTACTTGAGGGTCATCCCATACTTCTTTCATATTATATATAGGCCCACAAGGAACTCCTGCTTCATCTAAAATTTTAATCCAATCTTCTCTACTTTTTTCTAAAAAAGTTTTTTCTAGTCCATTTTCTAATTTTATTTTATTGATCATTCTTGAAGGATTATCAATAAAATGAATATTTTCTTTAAGATCGTTCCTATCTATTGCATCGCATAATCTTTCCCAATTACTTTGATTTGGAGCTGCTACATTTAAGTATCCATCTAAAGTCCTTAATGCTTGATATGGAGCTGAAATTCTGTGTGAAGATCCTAAAGGCCCTGGGATTTCATTTGTTTCAAAGTAACCTGTAGATTCCCATACTGTATAAGCTAGAGCAGACTCTAAAAGAGAAACTTCTATATATTGACCTACATTATTTTTTAAGAGATTTATATAAGCGGATTGTATTGAGGATAATGCAAACATGCCGGTATTCAGATCAGCAATAGGAACTCCAATTTTTGCAGGAGCATCACCAGGATGGCCTGTGATACTCATTAATCCACTCATCCCTTGCGCAACTAAATCAAACCCTGCCCTTTTAGCATAAGGACCTGTTCTCCCAAATCCAGATATAGAACAATAAATAATTTTTTTATTGACCTTTTTTAAGTCTTCATAACCTAACCCTAATTTTTCCATAGTTCCAGTTCTATAGTTTTCTAAAATTACATCGCTATTTTTAACTAAATTTTTCATTACTTTTATTCCATCAGGATTTTTAAAATCAATAACTATTGATTCTTTATTTCTGTTCAGATTCATAAACCCAATAGACTGACCATTTTTAAAAGGAGGTCCCCAACTTCTTGTATCGTCACCAACTTTGGGTTTCTCAACTTTAATTACTTTTGCTCCCATATCTGCTAATAGCATTGAACAAAATGGTCCTGCCAAAATTTGGCTACAGTCTAATATAGTTAATCCATCTAAAATACCAATATTATTTTTCATATTTACTACTTTCTAAGAATAAAAATTGTATTTAAAGTAATGTTTATGGTCAAATTGTAACGATTTATAATGATTTTGCATATTTAAGATATAATAGAAAATGTATAGAATTTAAGTAATTAAAAAATTAAAAGACAATTAAATAACTGGAGGTCATTATGAATATGATCCTATCGGTTATCGTTAGTATTATAGTATCAGGACTAATTTTTGGAATTATTGGTTACTTTCTTAGAATTTTTTTAGCCGGGGGCGAACTAAGAAGAACTAAAGATGCTGTTGAAGGTCAACTAAGAAGAGCGGAAGCTAGAAGTCGAGAAATTTTAGTTGATGCAAAAGAAAATGCATTGCAAATAAAAAGTCGTGCACAAGGCGAAATAAATAACAGTAGAAGAGATGTTCAAAAATTAGAAACACAATTAGAAACAAGAGAAGAGAATTTAAGAAAACAAAATGCTGATCTTAAACGTAAATCTGATGAAGTTGAAAAAAAAGACAACTCTCTTGATAAAGAAAGATCTAGTGTTCAGAAAATACAATCTGATCAAGAATTAGCTCTAGAAAAAATTTCTAATTATACTGCAGACCAAGCAAAAGAAGTACTAATTGATAAAACCAATAAGAACATTGAATTTGAATTAGCTAAACTTTATAAAGAAGCTGAAAGCGATATGCACGCTGAAGCTGACTCTAAAGCAAAAGAGATACTTGCACAATCAATGCAACGTTTTGCTTCAGAAGTTGTGGGAGAATCATCTGTTTCTTCTATAGAGCTTCCTAATGAGGAAATGAAAGGAAGAATTATAGGTAGAGAAGGTAGAAATATAAGAGCTCTTGAAAACTTTACAGGTGTTGACTTGATAGTTGATGAAGAACCTAAATCTATTTCTATATCTTGCTTTGATCCTATAAGAAAACAAACAGCTATTATAGCTATAAATTCATTAATTAAAGATGGCAGAATTCATCCTGCAAGAATAGAAGAATTAGTTGAAAAGTCTAAAAACGAAGTAAATCGTGAAGTAAGAAGCGCAGGGCAAAAAGCTATTTTTGAAATTAATATTAAAGGATTAAATAATGAAATAGTTGAGTTAATGGGACGATTAAAATACAGATATTCATATGGAGAAAATGTTTTACAACATTCAGTAGAAGTTGGTACTTTTGCAGGATTAATTGGAGCTCAAATAGGCCTTGATCCTGAAATTTGTAAAACGGCTGGATTTTTACATGATTTAGGAAAAGCATTAACTCATGAAATAGAAGGACCTCATGCCGAAATAGGAGCAGATATAGCTGAAAGAAATAATTTGCCCTCTAAAGTAGTTACAGCTATAAGAGAGCATCATGATAGAGAAATGAGCTGCCCAGAAAGCTATGTGGTTGCAGCAGCTGATGCAATTAGTGCTGCAAGACCAGGAGCTAGAAATGATTCCTTGGAAAGATATATAGAGAGATTAACTGCCCTTGAAGATATAGCTTTAAGTTTTGAGGGTGTGCAAAAATGTTTTGCTATCCAAGCGGGAAGAGAAGTTAGGGTAATGGTAGATCCAGTTAAAATAGATGATGTAAAAGCATCTTCTCTTGCGAGGGATATATCTACAGAAATAAAACAAAAATTGAATTTTCCTGGTCAAATTAAGATTATAGTTATTAGAGAAACAAGAGCTGTAGAAACTACAGGTGATTATAACTAGGTGAAATAAATTTGAAAGTCCTAATGATTGGTGACATTGTAGGAAAAGGTGGAAGAAAAACACTTCAGAAATTGCTTCCTACAATTATAAAAGAAAATCAAATTAACTTTGTAATTGCACAAGGTGAAAATTCTGCAGGAGGTTTTGGAATTACAAAAAAAACCTCTAAGGACTTTTTTGATTCAGGTGTAGATGTTATAACTTCCGGAAATCATATTTGGGATAAATCGGATATTTTTGAAGATCTTGATGCATTAAATTCTAAAATATTAAGACCTAATAATTACCCTAAAGAAAAACCTGGGACAGGAGTTTTTTTTAATAATGAACTAGCAGTAATTAATCTTTTAGGTTCTGTTTGGATGGGAAAAATAGATTCTCCTTTTGATTCAATAAATAATATATTGAACGAGTTACCAAATATTCCTATTTTTATAGATCTTCATGCTGAAGCAACTTCTGAAAAAGCTGCACTTACGTGGTATTTAGATGGTAGAATTTCAGGTTTAGTTGGTACGCACACACATGTAGCAACCTGTGATCATAAAATTTTACCTCAAGGAACTGCATTCGTTTCAGATTTAGGTATGGTAGGTGCTAAAAATAGTATTTTAGGTTTTGATAAAGATGCTTCTTTATCTAGATTTTTTAATGGAGAAAGAAAAAGAATGCTTCCTATTGAACAAGGTGAAATGATTTTTAATTCTGTATTAATAGAAACAGATAATACTACAAAAAAAACCACTTCAATTTCTAGGATTGATGAACACACGATCATTTAATGTTTGCAGATTTACATATTCATACCAATTTTTCTGATGGCATTTGTTCTCCTAATGAAATTGTAAATAAAGCGATAATTGCTGGATTAGAAAAAATATCTATTACTGACCATGATATTTTTTTAGGAAATATTGAGGCTAAAAAGATTGTAGCTAAAAATAATTTAGATATTGAAATAATTTCAGGTGTTGAATTTTCTTGTTTTAATAACGGAACAGAATTTCATATAATAGGTTTGTTTATTGATCTTAATAATTTATTAATTAATTCCATTATTGAGAATATGCAAAATAAAAGAGTGGAATCAATTAAAACTATAATAGATCATCTTAAAAGTAAAAATATTCATTTGAAATATAATGATATTTTATCTCATGCTAAAGGTTCTATTGGAAGGCCTCATATAGGTGTAGAGCTAGTAAACAAAGGTCATGCTAAAAATATTAATCAAGCATTTAATAAATACCTTTCTAATAATCTTTTAGAAGGTATTAGAGAACCTCGTTTACCTTCAGAAATGGCAATTAATGCTATAAATAATGCAGGAGGAGTATCGATTTTAGCACATCCTGATTTAAGTAATAAAAGATTATTTGATGATATTAAAGATATGAAAAAAAAGGGACTTCAAGGTATTGAAGTTTCCTCTCCTAGATATGGATTGTTTAGACAAAAAGAAATTATTGAATTATCGAAAATATTTCAATTGGTTAAATCTGGAGGAAGTGATTTTCATGGATTTCATAAAGGAATAGATATAAGTAAATCGAATGGTGTAACAAAAGAAGAGTATTATAAAATATTGAATCAAAAAAATAATCAATGATTATTTTTTTGATTTGTTCTATCATATGCTATTCGATTGGATCAGTTCCAAATTCTTATTATTTTGGTAAATATTTTTTGAATACCAATATATTAAATCAAGGCACTAAACATTCTGGATTATCAAATATATATATATATTTATCATATAAAAAAATATTATTATTACTTTTTTGTGAAGTTATACTAAAAGGAACAATCCCCGCATATGTTATATATAATTTTTATTATGAATATCTTTATAGTTTAATTTTTATAATTTTAGGACATAATTGGTCTTTTTTTATAAACTTTAAAGGTGGAAAAGGCTTGGCTGTTTCTATAGGTATAATTATTGGTTTAAATTTCAAATTATTTTTTATTTTATTATTTATATTTATATTTTTTTGGGGACTTATGAAATTTAAGGACAGTTCATTACCTTGGATTATTAGTTTTATATTTATGCCATTAATTTATATAGTAGATTATCAATTTTTAAATTTACTGTTTTACGAAAAAGACTTTAATTTATCTAAAATTATTTTAATAATTTTATTGATATTAATAATTAGAAGAAGCTTAGGTAATAGAAATATTGATATTTTTAATTATAAAATCTTTCTAAATAGATTATTTTTTGATAGAGAAAGTAAATGATGGTAACTTGTTATAATCATAAAAATATAGAAACAGTTCTTTCTTGCTCTAGATGTAATAAACCTGTATGTAATAAATGTACAATAGATTCTTTTGTAGGGATAAAATGTAAAGATTGTGGCTCAATTGGTAAGCCTGCTATTTTAAATATTACTTTTACGGATATTCTAAGAGTTCTTTCATTGTCTCTTGTTTTTTCAATTTTTGTTGGATTTATTTATTCTTTAATTTTAGTAATTATATTAAATATAGATTTATTAGGTAATATTCAATCAACAGCCTTAATGTCATTGAGAGTTATCACATTGATATTTTTAGTTTTCTTTGGTGTAGTTAATGGTGAGTAGGTAAAAAGATTATCTAGAAATAAACTAAATAGAATTTTTCCTATTATTTCAGCTTTTAATACCTTAATACTTTGGTTAGTTATTTTCTTTACATTTTCATCTGTATTTTTTGAGTATCAAATTTGGTGGTATCAATTTTTTTATCAACCCGTAGCTATGCTTGGATTAGGAATAGCAATATACTTATCATATACAAGAGTGAAGTAAAAAATTATGAAGAAAACTAAAATTGAAAAAATTGAACCTATATTATGGGATAGATGGCTCCTGCTAAAAATTTATTGTGAAGATGGAACGATTGGCATAGGTGAAGCTGGTGTTCACGGTTGGCAAAGACCAACTAAAACTATGATTGAAATAATGAGTAATTACTTAATTGGTAAGGATCCGTCTCTTATTGAACATCATTATCAATGGCTATATAGGTCTAGCCATTTTATGGGATCAGTTGTGCAAGGTGCACTATCTGCAATTGATATAGCTCTTTGGGATATTAAAGGGAAAAGATTTGATGTCCCTATTTATGAATTACTATCTGGAAAAACTAGAGATAAAGTAAGATGTTATATGCATGTAGGAATGTATAATCCAAATTCTCAATCTAAATTAGGTACAACCGATGCATTGGTTGAAGATGCTAAGAATGCAGTAAAAAAAGGATTTACTGCTGTAAGATTTTCTCCTTATAATGATAAATTTTTTTTACATAAATCTTTCACTGAATGGGTTAATGAATCAGTAAATAATGTTGGTGCTGTAAAAGAAGCTGTAGGAGATTCAGTTGATGTATGTATAGAAATTCATAGACAAATGAGTCCAGCTGAAGGAATTAGTTTAGGGAAAAGACTTGAAGAATTTTCTCCTTTTTTCTATGAAGATCCTATGCTTCCAGACTCTCCAAATTTAATGGCTGAAATTCAAAAAAATTGTAATATTCCTATAGCTACTGGAGAAAGATTTACAAGTATTTATGAGTTTCAACAATTACTTGAAGCTAAAGCAACTAGTTACATTAGGCCAGATTTATGCTTGGCAGCTGGAATAAGTGGTTGTAAGAAAATTGCCGCAATGGCAGAATCATTTCATGTTAAAGTTATTCCTCATAATCCTCTTTCACCTGTTTCTACTGCAGCTTGTGTTCAACTAGATGCTTCAATCCCAAACTTTGCCTTGCAAGAATATACAGGAGAGGATGAAAAACCAAAAAGTGACCTAATCATTAATCCTATAAAACTGGATAGTGGATATTTAATTGTTCCAGAAGGTCCTGGATTAGGAATAACTATAAATGAAGAAAGTTTATCTTTAGGAGAGAATCCAAAAATTTTAGACACTCCTATTGGATTTGATGGTTCAGTTCAAGATAAGTAAGTATTGTAATTCAATGTAATAAAAAATCTAAAGATTTTTCAAAATCTGATATTTTCAATTTCATTTATTTCTTTAGGTATACTTTCTGTTAGATTTTTTGGTCCTGATTTAGTTATTAATATATCGTCTTCTATACGAATACCTATATTTTTATACTTTTTAGTTATTTTTTGAGCCATATCTCCAAAGTACACACCTGGTTCAATTGTTAAAATCATACCTTCTTGAAATTGAGTAAAATTATTATTTAAATCCTTATATTTTCCTGCATCATGTACATCAAGCCCCAACCAATGAGATGTAGAATGCATATAAAAAGGGAAATATAATTTTTTTTCTAAAATCTCATCTGCTGATTCAGTAAGAATTTTTAGGTTTTTAAGTCCATCAATTATAGTATTTAATGCCATTACATGTGGATCATTTATTCAATTACCAACCTTACACTCTTGAATAGCATTATTATTTGCTTGTAGAACAATTTCATAAATATCTTTTTGTTCTCCTGTAAATTTTTTATTTATTGGCCAAGTTCTTGTAACATCTGCAGAATAATAATCCCATTCTGATCCAGCATCAATAAGTATTAACGAATCTTTTTCTAATACCTTATTATTGCTAACATAATGCAAAATACATGAATTTTTTCCAGAAGCTACTATAGAAGGATATCCATTCCTTTTTGCACCAGACATTCTAAATTCCATTTCTAAAATTTCTTGTATTTCATATTCATACTTTCCTGCTGAAGTATTTTCTAAAGCTTTTAAAAATCCTTTTGCTGAAATATCTATAGCATTTTGAATTAAATCAATCTCAGCTTTATTTTTTATTAATCGCATTGAATCAACCAATATAGAAGGATCCATAATTAAAGGATTTGGGGAACCTGTTCTTGATTTAGTTTCTTTAAATTTTTCTAAACCTTCAAATATCATTTTATCTATTTTCAAAGAAGAGCCTAAATTATAATAAATTTTTTCACAAGAAAAAATTATTTCTTTGAATTTTTTATTTTCGTTATTATTATAAGATTCATCTGCAAGAAAAAATGATTTTGCCTTATTTATACCTATTTTATAACCAGTCCAAACTTCTTCTTCAATTTTTTTTTCTTGAAGAAATAAGATATATTTTTCAGATCCTTTTTTTAGCATTATTAATGATGCATCAGGTTCTTCTAATCCTGTAAGATACCAAAATACTGAATCTTGTCTAAACTCAAAATTTACATCATTATTTCTTACCTTTTCAACTTCTCCTCCTAGAACTAATACAGAATTATCATCCATATTTTCGAAAAGTTTATTTCTTCTTTTTTTATATTCATTTTGGTTTAATATTTTCATTCGATAAAGTATTTTTCCTTGTACCACTTTAGCTCTTCTATACTTTCTCTAATATCATCAAGTGCTAAGTGTGTATTTTTCTTTTGAGGTTCGTGAATTGAAGGTTCGAACCATCTTTTTATTACCTCTTTAAATGAAGAGACGTCTATCATCCTATAATTTAGATAATTATCAAGTAGTGGCATTTCTTTATGTATATATCTTCTATCTATATGAATAGAATTACCACAAAGTATACCTTTATTTTTTCTTACCCATTTCGAGATAAAATCAACATTTATTTTATCTGCTTGATCAATATTTATTTTAGATTCTTTAACTAATTTCATTAGGCCTGATTTAGTGTGAACTCTTAATGGCCAATCTTCAATCTGTTCTAATTCTTTTTCAGTTCGGTTGATAACAATATTTGGACCTTCTTCTAGAATTTCTAAATTCTGGTCAGTAATAATACATGCTGTTTCTATTATTACTTGATCATCAGATAGACCAGTAAATTCTAAATCCATCCAAATTAGGTTGTTATCATTGATCATATGAGAATATATTATTATTTATTACACATAATTTTATCAAATGAAAAAAAAATACACTATTCCAATTGAGCAAAATAAAATTGATCAGCTATATGATTTATGGCTAAATAATGGCTATGACGCTAAAAGTGATATTGATATAGTTGATGAACATCTACTCGGGATTGAAAAAAAAGTTTCAGAAATTAAGCTTTATACATTTGAGAGTTCAACTTTTATAGAAAGTTCTTGTATTACAATTTATGATAAAAAATTACCTAATTTAGCGGGTTTAGGAGAAGTATGTACTGAAATAAATTCTAGAGGAAATGGTTTAGCTGGTAAATTATGTAATTTAGCTAAGGATGATTTTTTTTCTAAAGATGTTGCGGAAGGAATTTTTTTAGGAACTGTAAATCCTAAAGCACAAAGGATATATGAAAAACTAGGCTGGGTGAAAATTCCTAATTCAAAAATAATGTTTAATTCTAAAAAAGGGGAATCATTTGAAGAGTTTATAACTAAATATTATGCTGAAAAATCAGAAATTATTTTTAATAACAGCTCTCCTAAATTTAGAATACCTTTAATCGCATATTTTTTTTCACAAATCAGTGATAACAACATAGATTTAAATGCAGGTATTATAGGTAATAATTATTCCTCCATGTGTTTGAGTCTATACAATAAATTTGATCAAATAACAAAAGATGGAGGTCAATGGTTTGTGATGAGTGATCATATGAATAAAATTTTTTCTACATCTTCATTTAAAAATATTTCTAAAGATGTATTAAGATTAGATGGAACTTATAAAAAAGATTATGAAAATCATTTTATTGAACTTATAAAAAATAATTTGAGAATTATAGATTCACTTAATCCTAAAAGAATTATTTGTGAAATTTTTGAAAGCAATGAAGAAAAAATTAGAATATTTGAAGATTTGGGGTTTAAATATTCTAATAATAAAAAGATCAAGGAATATGTAAATGGGAAAAATTTAAAAATATTAGAAAGAGAATAGAGTTCAAAAAAAAATTATCAATATCTTTTGATTTTTTATTATTTTTACTTTTCCTTATTTGTTTTCATAGTTTTTTTTCTCTTATTTAGTGATCGCATTATTTTTAATCTTGTTTCATCGGAGAGGT
>JAACCT010000105.1 GCA_009937255.1 Dehalococcoidales bacterium | reverse complement strand
TTTATTTTTGTAAAACAAGTTAAGGAGGATAAATATGGGTAAATCCATAAAAATAATTCTTGCGATGATGATGGTTGCTATGTTTGCGTTAACTGTTGCTTGTGGAGGAGATGATGATTCATCATCTGACTCTTCATCTTCTAGTTCTGCGGCAAGTGCATCAAGTTCATCTGCTTCTGCTCCAAGTGGTGGAGCTAGTGAAGTAAAAATTGCAGTTTCAAGATTACACCCTGGTATTGGTACTCCACAATTCTGTACTGCAGGTTGTGCTGAGAACTTATATCTAGCGAGTGTACAAGAAACATTATTTAGACCAGAATATGGCGATAATATGGGAATGAAACCTGAGGCACCAGTTCTAGCTACTAGCTGGACTTTGGCTGATGACCTTTCATATCTTGAATTTGAGCTAAAAGAGGGCGTAATGTTTCATGGTGATTGGGGAGAAATGACTGCTGATGATGTAGTTTTTTCATTTAACAATGCGAATTCAGCTACAAATCCTGAATCAGTTCATGGTCAAGCCGGAGACTTTGCTCCTTTGATTAAGAACCTTGAAGCTATAGACAAATACACAGTTAGAATGAATTATGCTAACTATGATTCAAGAGGAATTAGGCATAGATTTAGTACATTCTGGCAAACTGCTGGAGTAGTACCAAAAAAAGCATTTGATGATTTAGGTGCTGATGGAATGAGAGATGTTTTAGCAGCTACTGGACCTTACGAAGTTGAATCTTGGGTAGACTCAGATAAAGCTATTACACATGCTGTTGAAAACCATCATAGAGTTCAACCATCTATTGATACAGTGATTTGGCAACAAGTTGCTGAAGCTTCTACTAGAAGAGCAATGTTAGAAACTGGAGAATCAGTAATTGTTCTTCCTGCTCTTAAAGATTGGAAAGAATTGGAAGCAAAAGGTTTTGTAAGGAGTACAGGAACTGGTAATGTGATCCAAAGAAGTATAGCTCTAACAGGTAACTATTGGGAAGCTGAAAGATATTATGATCAAAAACCTCTTGAAAGAGAATGTCATGATAAAGCTTGGGTAGGATGTCCTGGAGATGCTGAAAGTATGGAAAATGCAAGATTAGTAAGACAAGCTTTAGCTCATGCTATTGATCGTGAAGGTCTTGTTGATTCTGTGATGGATGGATTTGGTGGACCAATTTATTTTGCTTACTCACCAAGTACTGAAAATCCAAACTTTAAAAAAGGACCATATGTAGATTGTGATACTCCTGGTTGTGATATAGGTGGATGGGAAATTCCATATGATATGGATTATGCGAAGTCTTTATTAGAAAAAGCTGGTCATGGTGATGGCTTCAAAATGGAGAATGTATGGACAGGACCTCCGGGTGCTCCAACAGAACTTATGACAGCTATTGCAGGTTCATGGAAAGCAGCTATGGGAATAGATGTTACGCTAAACAATGCTGTTTATTCTACTTATAGACCTGGATTAGTAGCTAGAAGTACATCAGAGCCATTTGTTGGTTGTGGAGATGATTCTAACTATGCTTTCCCTTGGGATTGGGCTAGAGGATTCGTTATGAGTTCATGGTCTGATGGCGGTTATGGAGTAGGAATGGAAGCAGGTTTTGCAGCAGATAATTATGCCAAAGTTGCTAAATCCGCTGATAAAGATGAAAGAATTGGTTTAAATAATAAGTTTGCTGATGAAGGATACAGACAAGCACTTTGTGTAGGTATTGTTCTTGAACCAGTAACTGTTATGTATAGTCCTGATGTTGTTGCTGAATGGGAGCCTCTACCTAATGGTAACGGTAACCTAAATGGTATTAATAACATTGAGTCTTTAGTTGTTAAGTAAAATTCTTAAATAAGTAAATTTATTCACTCCCAAAAATTTTGGGAGTGAATAAATATAAAGTAATTAAGTTATGGCAAAATATATATTAAGAAGATTTTTATTTAGTTTTTTTACATTGATTGGTGCAACTGCTATAGTATTCGGGTTGTCCAGAGTTGTTGGTGACCCTAGAGATTTATTTGCACAAGAAGGTGGATATGGTGTAACTGAAGAAACTTATGAACATCTAACTAAAATGTTGAATCTAGATAAGCCTATTTATATGCAATATTTTATTTGGCTTGGGAAAGTTGTTAGGGGAGATCTTGGAAGATCATTACTAGGTCAAAAAGATGTTTCAGATTTAATAGGAGAAAAAGTATTAAATACACTAGAATTAACAATTTTTTCTTGGATATTATCCACAATAATAGGAATACCTTTGGGTGTTCTTTCAGCTGTAAAAAGAGGTTCTTTTTGGGATTATGCAGGGCGATCTATAGCTTTAATAGGTCAAGCTGCGCCTCCTTTTGTCATAGCAATTATTGGGATTTTAGTTTTTGCAGTTCAATTAGGATGGCTTCCTGCCGGTAGTGGGGAATCACATTTACTTAAAGGTTTTATTAGAGGAATTACTAAAGGAGATTTTTCTCTAATACCTGCCTTCTTTACAGGAGGCTGGAAACATTATGTTTTACCAGTAGGTACACTTGGGCTCGCTGCTTCAGCAAGTTACCTTAGATTAACAAGATCTTCTATGTTAGAAATATTAGACTCTGAATATATTAAGCTTGCGAGGGCAAAAGGAGTCTCGGAAAAAGATGTTATTTGGAAACATGCTTTAAAAAATGCATTAATTCCTCCATTAACCTTAGCTGCTCTAATATTTGTTGGATTTTTAACAGGAACAATTATTGTAGAAACAGTGTTCGTATGGCCTGGATTAGGCTTACTAGCAACAACTGCTGTTTCTGAAAATGATTTTACAGTTATGACTGGATCTGTTTTATTATTTGCTGTTTTTTATACAGTAGTTATATTTTTATCTGACCTAACTTATGGACTAGTGGATCCTAGAATTAGGTATTCATAAAGGAAAAAATTATTATGACCTTATCAACTAAAATTGGAATAGATGAACCATCATTTTTAGAAAAAAAATTACCTTATTATAAAAGTATTAAGAAATTTTTAAGTTTTTTTCAAAAATGGCCAGTTATACCTGTATTTTTTATTTCAATTTTAATTTTGCTTGCAGTTTTCGCGGATATAACTGGTTATGATCCAGAGTTACCAGCTTTGAGAGATCGTACTTTACCAATGTTTTCAGAACCAGTTGACCCCTTAACAAAAGATTTAACTAGGCACTGGCTTGGAGCTGATCAATTTGGAAGAGATACCCTAACAAGGATTATGCATGGAGCTAGAATTACTCTTTATGTTCTTTTTATTTCTGCAATAAGTGGAACTATAATAGGAACTAGTTATGGATTAATTGCAGGCTTTTTTGGAGGATTTATTGATGATATATTGATGAGAATTCTAGATCTTGTTTATTCAATCCCTTTTCTTTTATTAGCCCTTGTTGCGGCAATTGTTTTTAATCCATCACTTACTGTAGTGATTATTTTATTGGCATTTTTGGCCTGGCCAGCGTTTGTAAGAAATGTAAGAGCTGAAATATTAACTTTAAAAGAAAGAGATTATATATTATATGCTAGAGTTGCTGGTGCATCTAAATTTAGACTTATGTATAAACATTTATTACCAGGTGTAATTAATACAGTTATAGTAATTGCAACCTTACGAATTGGACAACTTATTCTAGCTGAAGCCTCGCTAAGTTTCTTAGGTGCAGGTGTGCCGCCTCCCACGCCTGTTTGGGGAGCTTTAGTTGCAGAAGGAAGAGATTACTTGAATAGTGCTTGGTGGGTTTCTATTTTTCCAAGTTTAGGGATATTTTTAGTTGTAATGTCGTTAAATTTCTTGGGAGATTGGTTTAGAGATAGGTTTGATCCTAGACTTAGACAGTTATAATTTAAAAGTATTAAAAATATTATTAAATTATAAGGAAACTATAATTGTGAATTTATTTGATGAAGTGATGAAAAACACTCAAGTAATCTTAAATCCTAAGAATCTTATTTCTACTTATAATCAAACAAAAGTAAGATACCATATAGTAACTGAACCTAGCTATAATCAGACTTCTATTAAAAATTCTGAAGAATCAGTAATCAGGCATGGTGTAGTTACTGCACATAACCCAAAGGTTATAACGCCAGATTTTTTATATAGAATGTCTGGATTTGGAGATGAAGCAAAATCTTACTTAAAAGAACTAAACAAAGTTTTCAATAGAAATGAACCTGCATTACTTTATAGTTATAAAAATGAATCTACAGATTTAGAAATAGTATCTGGAAATCCAGTTGAAGTTTCTGAAAGAATTAAAAAAAGATTAGTTAATAAAAGTGATAATCATACTGTAATAAGAGGTGTTAATTCACTTTGGGATGTTTCTTTATTTAAATTTATTTTTGATTACACAAAACAATCTTCAAAAAATAATTTTGAAGAATTAAATAAATCAGGTCTTTTAGAAATAAAAGATGGAGTTCCTTTATCAGAAAGAAAAAGAATTGAAGAATTATTCAATCAGGCAAAACAGGGTAAAGTAAGATTTGAGGATGTTCATAAAGAATTAGATGAATGGGGACTTTTCGAGGAATATCAGGATCAGTTTTTTTCTCTACTTAAATAACTTATTTATTTAATTTCTTTTTTACATATATTTAATAAATAACTTTATTTTTTATTGTAAATTTTAAATATAAACATGAATATTTTTAATATTAAAATTTATAAGGAGTGCATAAATGGGTAAATATAAAATATTGATTATTTTAATGATATTTTCTGTTTTTTTCCTGACTATTGCTTGTGGATCTGATGAAAATTTATCTTCAAATTCAAATACTATGTCATCATCAAACAAACTTGAATTAACAGGAACAATAGAAATTGATGGCTCATCAACAGTGTTTCCAATATCAGTTGCCGCTGCAGAAATTTTTAGAGAAGAATATTCAAAGGTACAAATTCCTGTTGGAATTTCTGGCACAGGTGGTGGAATGAAAAGATTTGTAATCGGAGAGACAACAATCACTAATGCTTCTAGAACTATTAGAGATAAAGAAGTAGAAATAGCTAAAGAAAATGGGATTGAATTCACAGAATTAGCAGTAGCTTTCGATGGCTTATCAGTAATTGTAAATAAAAATAATGATTGGGTAGATTGCCTAACTACAGCTGAATTAAATTTGATATGGGATCAAGGTTCAACAATTAATAATTGGAACCAAATAAGACCTTCATTTCCAGATAAAGAAATTAGTCTATATGGACCTGGAACTGATTCCGGAACATTTGATTATTTTACTGAGGTAATTAATGGTCAAGAAGGAAAAACGAGAGCAGATTTTACTCCATCTGAAGATGATAATGTTTTAGTCATGGGTGTATCTGGTGATTTAGGCTCATTAGGATATTTTGGTTATGCATATTATGTTCAAAACAAAGATAAACTTGGACTCTTATCGGTAGATTCAGGATCAGGATGTATCGGACCTAGTGACGAAACTATTAACAATTCTTCTTATTCTCCTCTTTCTAGACCTCTTTTTATTTATGTAAATAATTCAGAAGTTAAAAGAGAAGAAGTTTTTGAGTTTATAAAGTTTTATTTAGAAAATGGAGCTATGCTTGCTGGTGAAGGTGGGTACGTTGCACTACCTCAAAATATGTATTCAGATGGACTTAAAGAAATTTCTAAATATAGATAGACTAAAGCTATTATAATGTATAACTAATAATACTATTCAAGTATTATTAGTTATACAAATTTATATAAACGAGATTTTGTGATTACCTTAATATACGCAATAATAGCATTTCTTTGTGGATCAATTCCTTTTTCAATTTTACTTACAAAGCTTTTTTCAGGAAAAGATGTAAGAATGGTAGGAGATAATAATCCTGGAGCTATTAATGCCTGGAAAACAGGAGGATCACTAATTGGAATATTAGTGATGTTTATAGAATTTCTAAAAGCAATATTACCTATTGCAATTGCTATAAAATTCTTTGACTTTACAGGTTCAAGCTTAATTATTATTTCTGCAATGCCAATTTTAGGTCATAGATTTTCTCCTTTTTTAAAATTTAAAGGTGGCAAAGCTTTGGCTGTTACTGCTGCAATGTGGCTTGCTTTATATCAAGTTGAAGCAGCAATAGTAATTTTTGGTCTTTTAGCTATCTTTTTTATAATACTGAAGAATGATGCATGGACGGTGACTCTAGTACATTTCGGTTTTTTAATATATGGGATATTAACTAATTTATCTAAGGGTTATATTAGTAATTCTGAATTTATATTTTTATGGATTTTTGCAACAATTATGATGATTTTCAATCATAATAAAGAACTTCGAAAACCTTTAAGTTTTAGATCTATTAAAGATATTTTTGGAGTTCGATATGAATGAAATATTTAATAATTTATTATTAACAATTGTTATTCTTTCAGGATATACTTTTTTAGTTTCAATTTTAAATGTTTTTTCCTTTGCTAAACCTAAGCCTTTATTCCCTAAAAAGAAAAATTTGTTATCAATTATTGTTCCCTGTAGAAATGAAGAAGAAAATATAAATAACTGTGTGGACTCTATTTTAGCTCAGGATTATAAAAATTTTGAACTTTTGTTAATTGATGATAATTCAACAGATAACACGTGGAATATTATTAAAAATTTATCCAAAAGCCATAAAAATATTCATTCATTTAAAGGCAAACCTTTACCGAAAAATTGGGCAGGTAAAAATTGGGCTTGTGATCAAGCTGCAAAAAGATCTTCAGGTGATTTTTTATTATTTATAGATGCTGACACTACATTAAGTGAATACGCAGTTTCATCAGGACTAAAACAGTTAGAAGAAGATAAAATTGAATTTTTAACTTTAGTCCCAAAACGTAAATTTTTTAATTTTACAGATTATCTAATATGGATTATGGTTTCATGGTTTATTTTTTCTTGGATCCCTTTTTATGTTGCTCGTAAAATACCATATAGCCTACTTGCAGCAGGTTTTGGTCAATTCTTACTTTTTAATAAAGAAGCTTATGCAAAAATTGGCGGTCATGAACATATCAAAGGATTAGTTCTTGATGATTTCGAACTTGCTAGATCTATTAAAAATTTTGGTTTTTCTTCATCTGTAATGGATGGAACAAGCCTAGTAGAAACTAATGGATATAAAACATCTTTAGAATCAGTTGATGGACATGCAAAATCTATTTTTGCTACATTTAGATATAATATATTATTATTTTTAGTAGCTTTTTTTGGTCTTTTGATTTTATTTTATGTACCTTTTTTGAATGTTTTTTCTTTTTTATTTGGCTATGAAATAGAAAGCTTTTATTTATTGTTATCTCTTTCTTCAATTGCTTTTGTTTTTATGTCTATTTTATTATCATCAAAAGCTTTTTCTATTAGTTTGCTTTCTAGTTTTATATACCCTATTGCAATGATAGTTTTATTATTTAGCGGGTACAGATCGTTTCTATCTTCTTTTGATGGAGAACTAGAGTGGAAAGGAAGATCTACTCCTTCTACAGGGCTTAGAAAAATATACAGCATAATTTTTGCACCTTTTATTTTTATAAATTGGGTTTATAAAAAAATTAGATAATTACTCTTCCTCTTTAAAATTATATTAAATGGTATATGATATTAAAAAATTTTTATGTAAAGTGTTGTATCCATGAAATATAAATTTAACAAAGAAGATGAACTTTTTAGACAAGAATTAAGATCTTGGATAAGAAATGAAATTCCTGGTGATTTTAATACCTGGCAAGGAATTGATGAAGCAGGAGAAGATTTTGAATATTCCTTAGAAATTAGAAGAAAACTAGCTAAAAAAGGTTGGCTCACTATGGCATGGCCAAAAGAATATGGTGGGCAAGGGGCATCTTATATGAAGCAAGTTATATTTAACGAAGAAATGTCCTACCATAGGATGCCAGGTCGTGACGGCTTTGGAGCTAAAATGCTAGGGCCTACTTTAATGGTTCATGGTTCAGAAGAACAACAGAAAACATTTTTACCTCCTATTGCAAATGGTGAAGTTCAATGGTGTCAGGGCTACTCTGAGCCTGATTCTGGTTCAGATCTAGCTTCTTTAAAGCTTAAGGTAGTGGATAAAGGAGATCATTGGCTTGTAAATGGTACAAAAGTTTGGACATCTATGGCACATAAAGCTAGTGGGATTTTTTTTCTAGGAAGAACTGATACTGATGCTCCGAAACACAAAGGAATTAGCTTTTTCTTAGCAAATATTAAAGATTCAAATATAGAAGTAAAGCCAATAATAAATATGGCAGGAAGGCATCATTTTAACCAAGTTATATTTGAAAATGTAAAATTACCAAAAGATGCACTTATTGGAGAGTTAAATAAAGGATGGTATATTGCTGCTACATTATTAGATTTTGAAAGATCAGGAGTTGAATATCCAGCTACTGCTAGAAGGAATTTTGAAGAACTTGTTGAATTTGTAAAGAATAAAAAAAACTCTTTAGGTATTCCTCTAATAAATGATCCTTATATTAATAAAACTTTAGTTGATTTAGACTTAGAAATTGAAGCAGCAAAACTAGTAGCTTATGAAGTTGCTTATTTACAATCTCAAGGTGAAGTACCTAGCATAGAAGGTTCAGTTGCTAAAATATTAGGTACTCAATTAGCTCAAAAAGTAGCAAAAATAGGTACAGATTTTTCTGGATTGTTTGGTCAAATATCAGATTCTTCTGCTCCTTTTGATGGTAAATATCTGAATCCACAATTAGATGTTACTGCATATACAATTTTTGCAGGAACTACAGAAATTCAAAAAAATATAATAGCAACCCGCGGATTAGGATTACCAAGAGAAGATAAGCTAAAAACTAGAAGTAAGTAGGAAAAATAAAATGGATTTAGGATTATCAGAAATACAAAAAATGCTACAAGAATCTTCAAGAGATTATCTTTTGGAAAATTGTACGATGGACTATATTAGAGCAATGGAATCTGATCAAATCGGTATAAGTGATGAGATTTGGAAAAATATGGCAGATATGGGGTGGTTAGGTTTGATGATTCCAGAAATTTATGGAGGATCAGGATTTAATTTTGATGATATGTCTATATTATTAGAAGAAATGGGGAAAGTTGCTTTATCAGGTCCTTTTTTTAGTACTTCTGTTATAGGAGCACAAACTTTATTACTTTCTGGTGATGAATCTCAAAAAAAAGAATTTTTACCTAAAATTGCTTCAGGAAATCTAAAATTTTCATTAGCATTCAATGAAAAAACAGGAAGCTTTGAAGAATCTGAGGTATCTACTACAACTTCTATAAAGAATGATGAAGGCTGGACATTGAATGGTGAAAAATATTTTGTAAATGATGCTGTGGGAGCAGATTATTTTATTGTAGCTTCTGCATCAGAAAATAATGAAGGTATTTCTTTATTTTTAGTTCCATCAAAATCAGATGGAATAGAAATCGAAAAAATGGAAGCAATCGGAGGAGATAAAATATCTAAAGTTAATTTTCAAGAAATTAAACTTCTAGATTCCCAGTTATTGGGAAAAGAAGGTGAAGCTTGGAAAACACTTTCTAAAGTTTTTAATTATGGAGCTATTGGAAAAACATCAGAAATGTCAGGAGCTGCACAGAGAGTTATGGATATGACTTTGAATTATATAAAAGATAGGAAGCAGTTCGATAGACCTATTGGTTCATTTCAAGCTGTACAACATCATGCAGCTGACATGGCTATTTTGACGAAAGTATCAACACAATTTTCAAGAAAGGCAGCTTGGGAAATATCAAATAAAGATAATTCTAATATAAATATTCATAGAGCTAAATCTTATGTTTCTAAAGCATTTCATGATGTTTGCCAAATTTCGCATCAACTACATGGAGCAATTGGGTACACTTGGGATTATGATTTACAAGTATT
The DNA here is from genome assembly GCA_009937255.1 of Dehalococcoidales bacterium. Taxonomy (GTDB): domain Bacteria; phylum Chloroflexota; class Dehalococcoidia; order Lucifugimonadales; family Lucifugimonadaceae; genus TMED-70. The sequence goes on along the minus strand of JAACCT010000105.1, from coordinate 4,964 downwards.
TACGAGAAAAATGCAACATCAAAAACTTGCTTATGGTGATACTGATTTTCATCAAAAAAAAATCAGTAATTTACTAAACCTTAAATAAACTTATTTATTATTTAGCTTTACTTCAATTAAACTCAACATTATATTTATTGTTATAGAATAGGTTTTGTACTGTTTTTTGTTCTTATATATTTAAAATGTTAGGACTTGATTGCGATAAAATGAAATTATTATATTTATGGTTTAAAAATTATATTAAACACCCATTAGAAATAGGAGCTATATTTCCTACATCCAAAATTACATCTAAATTAATGGCATCAGAATTAGATATAAAAAAAGATTCAATTGTCGTAGAACTTGGCCCTGGTACTGGAAAAATAACTCAAGCTATTTTAGATAAAGGTGTTAATGAGAAAAATTTAATTTTAGTAGAAATTAATAATCAATTTAGTAATGCTTTAAAAATAAAATATCCTCAAGTTGAAATTTTTACCGAAGATGCAGTTTCTTTTTTTGAAAAGTTTGAAGAAAGATATAAAAGAAAAATAGATATTATAATTTCTGCTATTCCACTCGTGTCACTAGATAAAAACAATAATGATTTACTGTGTGATTTAGCTATGAAAAACCTTTCTGCGAAAGGTAAATTTATTCAAATTACTTATTTTATAAAATGTTCTTTTTCTGAAAATATAATTAAAAAATTACAATTAAAGAAAAATCTAGTTGGATTCTCTTTGATTAATATACCGCCAGCATTTGTATGGAAAATTATAAAGTAATTATCCTAAATGGTTTTCACTCGCTAATGGGTTAAAAGTAACTCTACTTAATATTTCAGTCCCTGTATTTCCAAAATAATGATCTGCATTAGGTGGAATTAGAACAAAATCACCTTCTTTTATTGGATATTTTTCTCCATCAACAAATACTATACCTGTACCTCGAGTAATATATGCTTGGTGTTCCCAAGCATGTGTATGATGAGTACTAGTTTCTCCTGGTTTATGGTCATGATACAAAGAAACTACAGTAGGAACTCCATCATTTGATCCTAATATTGGGTGACTTTTGAAATCATTTTTATTTTTTATTACTGGCTTAATTATGATGCTTCTTCATTATCAGATGGTTTTTCAATTTGACTCTCATTAGTTTTGTTAGAAGATTTTATAAATGTATTTACTACGATCATAACTAATGGAATTGCTAAAATTACAGCACTTAAAATTGTTGCCCACATAATAGTTGGACCATGAGCAAATAAAATAGTTCCTGATATTGAGTGATTATGTAAACCAAAATTTGTTATTTCTTTAGAAATATTTTCAGAATTAATTAAAGTCATTACAGCTTCTTCTGAAGCAGATCTAGGAAACATTGAGAACAGTAATCCAAATACAAAAATAGCTAATCCTACTGCAAAAGATATTCCTATAGTTGCATTTTGTTTCCATTTTCTAAGTTTATCAATAAACTCAACTTCGATTTTTTCAGTCATTTCTTGAGTTCTATTAGTTATCAATGTATCAATTTGATCATTTGAAAGATCATTCTTTTCCTTCATAAGTGTCATTTGCTCGGAATGCATAGTTCTTACAGATTCAATTTCAGTTTTAAGGGCATCTATTTCACTTTGTTTTTTTGCAGTTATAGTGGCTTGAATTCTCCAGGCAGCGGTGCCAAGCGCACCAACTAAAGGAATAGAAACTAAACTTGTTATTAATGTTATATCCATTTTCCCTATCCTCCTATTTACTCTTTTGTTGTAGGAAGCATACTTCTTAGTGCTTCAGCAACACTTCCGGGGTCATCAATTTCTTCCATACTTATTGTCATTCTACTTCCAATTCCAGAAGAAACTACAACAGTCCCTCTTCCAGTAAGAGCTTCAATTAAAGTTCTTTTTTCTGAAATTTGAACGATTCTACCTACTGGAATTTCATTTGTATGAAGATACAAAAATTTGAACATATATATTGCTCTTCTATCAGTAACTATATAAGTAATATGTAAGTTTCTGAAGTATCTCATTACTCCTTTGAAAAAGAAAAATAAACCAAACATAAATGTTATGAAAGGGAAAACATATGCAATTTCAGTAAGTGAAAACAGAAGCGCTGTAGCAAAAAATAAAGGTAAGCTAATAATAATTCTTCCGTAGGCAGGTTTCATTGTAGGATGCCTTTCAATTTTTACATCCTCTCCTTCACCGAGAAGTGGTTTAGGGAATGTTCCAACAGCCGTCATATAAAACCCTAGTGTAAGTAAAACTAGACCACTAATTATAGTAGCAAAACCAGTCCATACAGGTACAGATCCATCAGTTTGTGAAAATATTACTAAAGCTACTCCTAATCCAATAATTGGAATAGAAACTAATAATGCAATTATCATTCTCAACATAACCCTAAAAATCAATCTTATTCCAAATGAAGCGCTTGCTGTAGTCATTATTTACCTCTCACCATTTGTAATATTGAAAAGAATAGCGTTATTAATATACCTACTATTGCTAAGTTAGTTGGATTTGATAAATCTCCAATAGGTAATTCACTAGTATCAACTCCAGGAATTAATTTTCTTAGCTTAGAACCTTCATAGACATGAAGGTCAAAAATTTTACAATTTGAAAATGCTTCAAATTCTATTGCAGAAGGAGGTCGTAAATTTGGAGCACTTTCTCCTAATATTGGATGAAATCCATCATATTCTCCAGGCATTGAGACTTCAGCTACAGCTTTTGCAGCTGCTTCAGTTGGCTGCATGCCAGCACTTTCAATCATATATCCAAACTGCTTGCTATATTCACTAATCATACACGCTCTTTGGCTATCACTAGGAGTAGTGAAATAATCTGGATCACCTGAAGAACCAAATTTTAGTAGGACATTTAGTCCACCTTTACCCTGAGTAACAGATCTTATTTGAGAGTCGCAGTTTTGAAGTGCTATTTGTTCTTTTTTACTAGGTCTTTTATTTGGATTCCACACCAATCCATCAATATAAGATGTTTTAATATAATTTCCAGTTTCTTGTTTTTCTCTAGCTAAATTAGCTACCATACAATCTTCTGCATTACTTCCCATAGCCATATTAACCAATTCTTGCCTAAGATTTTCTAAAGCCCCTCCACCTGTAAGTGATCCAGAAACCATATTTGCATCCATACCATTTGGATTAAAAGATTTATCGCTCTGAATTGTTTCTCTGAAACTAGCAGCTGATTGTTGAAAATCTCCACTTGTTTGGGTAAAAATATCACTTTCGAATAAAGGTTCATAATCATAGTCTGAACCTTCATGAAATGCAGCAACCCATTCAAATTCTGGTTTTGAGTCCATGCAACCCCAAACATCTTCTAGTTCAATAGCTCCATATTCACGATTCATTACTGCAATTTCATTTAGCCAACCACCTTCAAAAAATATTGATCTTACTAATGGTTCTGCGATATCTTCCATACTTATATACTTGTCATCAACATCTCTAGATAAATTTATAGATCCTCTATTTTCCCAAGTATCTACAGTACAACCCATCAAATAATTGAATTTATCATCATTAGTCCAGTCTGCTTCTGACCAGTCAAATTGTATTTGATCAAGAAAAGTAGTGTATTGTCGCAAAAAAGGTTCTACTGCATTACTATTAACTTGTTCTGCATTAATTTGGTCTACACAATAAATCATTGAATGAAATTGATCTTCCCCTAATGGTCTATTTATATATTCTGTAGGATCATTTTCATCGATCATTCCACCAACAATGTCAAGCATAATGTCATAAGGATCTTCAAGACCTACATAACTTTCAAATTCACCAACAATGCAAGCTTCAAAATCAGGCTCCATCATTCTTTCAAAATTTATAGTAAAATTATCATCAGCTCCAGAAATCGATCTTTGGTAATCTCTTAGCCATTCTAATTCTTGATTACAGCCAATAACTCTATTTACAACCTCAGTTTTATGCTGAGGGTTTGCATCGCTTTCAAGAAAGCCCCATTGATCTGACCTTCCTACTGCAAAGTTTACTAAATCTGCCACAATTCTTTCTGCGTCTTGGAAATTACCTCTCTGAGCATCTGCTATTGAATCAATCATACAGCTTTCCCCAGGTATTTCTTGATCTCCAAAAATATAACTTACAAGTAAATCAGATTGAAGAGGGAAATATCCATTAGCGACATTACCGTTTTCAAACATCATCCAGCAGTCATAAGCTGCCCTCATTTCCTCAGGAGATACAGATCTTTTACCAGTTTCAACACTGACCATATCTTCCATAATAATTTGTCTTGAAACATTTAGATTGTCTGACAGATGCGGTACAATACAAGCTTCCATCATTGCATTTATTTCTTCTCTAGGTGCTTCTCCAGCATTACTAGTTCTTCCGCCAAAACCACCACTTAATAATTTACTAAAGCTTAAATGCATACAATTAGTTACTGAATCATAATAAAAATCAGGTTCATCCAGCATTCTAACTCCAAGAGGAAATGCAAATTCTAAATATGCTTGTTCATACTGCATTCCAACATCACCTTCTATTGTATTAGCTATACATTCCATCACCTTCCATCTATCTTCAGTAGCTATTTGTGTAAGGTTTATAAACGGACCAATTGGGACTTCGTTATCAGGAGGGGCTTGAAATCCACTTCCTCCAAAAATATTTCCTACTGGCCCTTGTCCAAATATATTTTGTATACCTGGTGTATTATTATTTTGAGAATTTTGCGCAGCTTGTTGTTTTCTCACTTCTTCTTGCATTTGAAGTTCTATGTCAGCTTGTTGTTTAGCCATTAATAGTTCTTCTTCGGCTCTTCTTCTTTCTGCATCTTTTCTAATTCTGTCTGCTTCTTCGTACATTCTTTGAGTTTCCTGATCAGATTCCCATTGTGGTGAATGATAAGGTCCTCCAGGCTGAACTAATGAAGAATCTTTAGTGAAAAATTGATATTTACA
>JAACCT010000002.1 GCA_009937255.1 Dehalococcoidales bacterium | reverse complement strand
TCTCCTTAATTTGTAGTAATTTAATGTTACTAAAGATTATTATTTTTTGCGATTTTTAGTGGAAGCTTTGGCAATTTTTATTAGATGTTCTACACTATTTCTTCTTTTTAAATTATTTTCTACTATAGAAAATAAAGTTTTATCATCAGCAATTTCTTGCCCTTTATATTGTTCTTTAATTGAAGATATTTCATTTTCAATATCTTTTTTAGAAGCTTTTATATTTTCAATTTTTATTATTTCATCAATTATTAAAAGTTTTTTTAATTCTTTCTCAGATAAATCTTTTGCTTCATTATAAAATTCCTCATTAGTTTTATTTATTGCTTTTAAATAATCATCTAGAGTCATTCTATATTGTGCAATTGATTTCATCCTATCTTCTATAACGTGGTCAGCAGATCTTTGAATATGTATTTCAGAAATTGAAAATTTAGAGATATTAATCATATCTTCTATAACCTGATTTTCCATATCTGTATTATATTTGTAGTCATTTTCTGAAGTAACTTCATTTTTAATTTGTTCTTCAAAATCTTTTAAATCTTTAATTTCTGGATTTAATTCTTTTAAAAACTTATCATCGAGTTTAGGAATTATTTTTTCTTGTATTTCAAGACATTCAACTTCAAAATTTATATTCTTTCCTTTGTATTCATCTTGTTTCCAATCTAATGGTAATGTTAGTAAGAAAGATTTCTTTTCTCCCTTTTTTATACCTTTAATGTTTTCTGAAATTCCAGGAGCAACTAAAGTGCTATTTTCAACAGCATAAAAATCAATTTCTTTTTCAGTGATAATTTCATTATCTTCAAATTTTCCAGAAATGTTGAATTTTGCAAATCCTGGTAAATCTAATGGAGATTTTGAAGGTCCCCAAGTTGCTCTAGATTCTAAAATTCTATTAATTGTCTCATCGATTTTCTTTTTAGTAATTTTTTCTTTTTTTATATTAGAAGTTAATGAATTAATATCTCCTAAAGCTATTTCTGGCATCATAGGAACCATAAGTATAATTTTCAACTTTGGTTCTCTTTCTAAAATATCAACTTTAGGTGCACAAGGATATTCTAGTTTTTGATCTTCTAGAATACCTGGAATAATTTCTTGAATAATAGGATCTAGACTGTTTTCAAGAATATATTCTTTACCATACTGAGATTCAATAATGCTATAAGGAACTTTACCTTTTCTGAAGCCAGGAATATTTGCTTTTTTTGAAATATCTTTAGCAACTGTTTTTAAGTGTTTTTTTACTATAAAATCATCAACGGTGATTTCTATATCAATCTGTTTATTTTTTTCTTTTTTTATATCTATATTCATTTTTATACCTATTCGTTAATTTCATTAAGTTCAATACTTAATTCACTTAATTGTTCTTCAGAAATAAAGTCAGGAGAACCAAAAAGTAAATCAGAAGCAGATTGAGTTTTTGGGAATGCAATTACTTCTCTTATAGAATCTTCATAAGATAACATAGCTACCAATCTATCTAGTCCCAATCCCATTCCTCCATGTGGAGGCACTCCATATTCAAATGCATCAAGTAAATGTCCAAACAAATTACTCACTTCACTTGCAGAATAGCCAATGACATCAAATACTTTTTCTTGCAAACTTCTATCATGAATTCTAATAGAGCCTGAGCCTAACTCTACACCATTACAAACTAAATCAAAAAGGTTTGCACGAACTTTTCCTGGATCATTATCTAAAAATTTAGTATCTTCCTCGTGTGGTGAAGAAAATACATGATGAGCTGGTTGCCATGAGCCATTTTCATCTTGATCAAACAAAGGGAAATCTGTTATCCAGGCAAATTTCATTACATTTTTGTCTATCAAATTTTTCTCTTTGGCAATATGTGATCTTAAAAAAGCTAAAGAACTATTTACTATTTTTTTATCTCCTATAATCATAAAAATAACGTCTCCTGATTTTGCACCAGTTTCAGCAATTATTTGATCTAGATTTTCTTGTGTATAAAATTTATTTAAAGGACCAGAAGTATCTTCTAAATTAATTTGACCATCAATACCCTTAGGAATATTAATATAAATAAGGCCTCCAGCACCTTGTTTTTTTACCAAATCAGTCAGTCTATCAAAATCTCTTCTTCCTAACGTATGCCAACCTTTAGCAACAACTGCTTTTAATATAGACTTACTTCTTAAAGAATTTTGAATAATATTTGACTCAATATTTTTAGCTATTTCTGATAATTCAGTAAGCTCTAAATCAAATCTAAGATCAGGCTTATCTGAACCAAATCTTTCCATCGCTTGATCATAAGTTAGTCTTTCAAAAGTATTATCAATAGATATTGATTGATTCACATTTTTAATTAAATTTATATAAAGTCCTTCTACTAAGTCCATAACATCATTTTGATGTACAAAGCTCATTTCTAAATCAAGTTGGGTATGTTCGGGTTGCCTATCAGCTCTTAAATCTTCATCTCTAAAACATCTTGCAATTTGAAAATATCTATCGAACCCAGATACCATCAAAATTTGTTTCATTTGTGGAGGTGACTGTGGTAGAGCATAAAATGCACCATTTTTTATCCTTGAAGGAACTACATAATCTCGTGCACCTTCAGGTGTACTTTTTATTAATATTGGTGTTTCAATATGAGTAAAATCTTTTTTTGATAAATAATCCCACATAAACTGAGTTACTTCATGTCTTAATTTGATTTTTTTTTGCATAGAAGCTCTTCTAAGATCTAAGTATCTATACTTCAGTCTAATTTCTTCACTTATTTCATTAGAATCTATAATTTCAAAAGGAGGAGTTTTGGATTTAGATAATATTTCTATAGATTCAACTATCAATTCTAATTTCCCTGTTGATATTTCAGTATTTTCTGCCCCTTCAAGACGGTTTTTTACATATCCTTCTACAGAAATGACCCATTCAGATCTTAATTCTTTTGCTTTTAAATGGGTTCCTTGAGAAATTTCAGGGTTGAAAACTATTTGCATAATTCCAGATTTATCTCTTAGGTCTATGAATATGAGTTGGCCATGATCTCTTCTTTTACTAACCCAACCTGCTAGCTTAACTTTTTTATCTAGATTTTGCAAAGATACTTTGCCACACATTAAATCTCTATACATAATTCCTCAATACATTGAAAATAGACACTTAAATATGCCCATACTCTCTTTTGGCTACAGATAGATTAACAAAGGTTTCTGTTCTTCTAATGCCTTGAATAGAACCAATATCAATTCTAATAAATTTTCCTAATTCTTCCGCACTTTCAAGTGCTACTAGACAGAATATATCATAGCTTCCAGTTGTAGCAATTACCCATCTAGTGTGAGAAAGAGCTGCTAATTCAGAAGATATATCACCAACTTTATCAGGTTCACATTGAACTCCAATTAATGCTTCAGATAAAAATCCTAGTTTTTTTGGATCAGAAGCTGCAACTATTGATATAGTTTTAGTTTCTAGGAGATTCTTAACTCTTCTACGTATTGTTCCTTCACTTACATCTAACTCTCTGGCCATTTGAGCATTTGATAATCTGCCATCGAGTCCTAGCATAGAAACTATTTTTTTATCGATTATATCCATTT
>JAACCT010000104.1 GCA_009937255.1 Dehalococcoidales bacterium | reverse complement strand
ACTTGAATCTATGAATGTTATTTCATTAGCAAACTATGCTCATTCCGAGGATTTACAAAATCAGTTTGTATTAATTTCTAATTCAGAAAATAAAAGTAATTCTTTATTTCATCTTGATAATAAGAATATTAGATCTTCTATAGAAAATAATGTTAAAATGTTAATATCAAATATAATTGAGAAATTTAAAAAAATTAAATCACTAATAAGGAAATAATTTTGGTAGAAGATGTCAAACAAAATATAGGACAGGCAAAAGTAGCGGTTTTAGGTGTTGGAGGAGGTGGATCTAACGCAGTAAATAGGATGTATAGGAATAAAATTGCTCATATTGAATATGCCACAATAAACACAGATGCTCAGGCGTTATCTAACTCAGATGTTCCAAAAAAATTAAGAGTTGGTGACAGACTAGCTAGAGGTATGGGTGTAGGTGGAAATCCTGAAAAAGGTAGATTATGCCACGAAGAAGACAGAGAACATATTCTTTAAATAGTAAAAGATAAAGATATGGTTTTTATTGCAGCAGGTATGGGTGGAGGAACAGGAACAGGAGGAGCCCCTGTTGTAGCTAGTGTTGCAAAAGAAGCGGGCGCATTAACTGTCGGAGTAGTTACCAAACCTTTTGCTTTTGAAGGTACACAAAGAACAAAGCAAGCTAATGAAGGTGTAATTAAGCTTGAAGAGCAATGTGATACATTAATTGTAGTTCCAAATGATAGGTTGCTTCTTGCAACTGAAACTAATATTTCTATGGATATGGCTTTCAAAAGAGCAGATGATGTCCTAAGACAGGGTGTTCAATCAATAGCAGAATTAATTCTTGTACCAGGTGAAATAAATTTAGACTTTGCTGATGTAACTACAATCATGAAAAATGCGGGACCTGCATGGATGGCAATAGGAACAGGTAAAGGTGAGGATAAAGCAATTGAAGCTGCAGAAATGGCAATATCTTCTCCCCTTCTTGAACAAACAATAGACGGAGCAAAAGGGGTATTGTTTAATATAACTGGAGGTTCAGATTTATCAATAAGTGAAATTGAAAAAGCTTCACAAACTATTTCATCAGTTGTAGACCCAGAAGCAAATATAATTTTTGGTACAGTAACAGATGAGAGATTAAATAATGAAATGAGAATAACATTAATTGGAACAGGATTTCCTAAATCAGAATTTAACTCACCAGCTCCACAACGTGAAATAAGAGATATAGATTCTTCAAGACATAAATCAAAAAATCCAGAAATTAATAAGGATGATTTAGATATCCCTCCATTCTTAAGGAAATAAGGTTTTATATATAAAACCTTATTGAAATCATTGCAATGTAGTACATAGTATATTCATACAGACACAATATGTTGTGCATATATCTTGACAAAGCTACCACTAATAGTAGATATTATAGATAACCCTTATTTAAAAGCTATTTTTTAATAATTATGAATTGTCCTTTCTGTGAAAACCAAGAGTCTAAAGTTGTAGATTCGAGATATATACAAGATGGTATTAGAAGAAGAAGAGAATGCTTGATGTGTTCTCTTAGGTTTACAACTTATGAAAAAATTCATTCACAATTATTAAGTGTTATAAAAAGAAACAATGCAAAAGAGCAATTTTCCATAGATAAGCTTTCTAAAAGTATTTCGACTGCTTGTAACAAAAGGCCTATATCTAAGGAAAAGATAGAAAAACTAGTTATTGATATAGAATCTAATCTAATTCAAAATTATGGATCAGAAATTGACTCTAGTGTAATTGGGCAATTAGTTCTAAATGAATTAATGAAAATAGATAAAGTTAGCTATATTAGATTTTCTAGTGTTTATAGAAACTTTGAGGATGAAAATAGTTTTGTAGATGAAATAGATAAATTAAAAACTAAAAATAAAATAAAAAATAAAAAACAAATGGAACTTTTTCCAGAAGAAAAAACAAAAAAAAGAAACGGAGTTAATGTAAATGGTACAAATAAAAAAGACTGATTCAAACGTAAATAGATATGGTGAATTAATAAATAGTTTTGAGCCTGCTCCTTTAACTGATAATTCTAAAGTTGTTTTAGAAAAAAGGTATTTGTTAAAAGATGAAAACGATGAGGTTATCGAAACCCCAAACCAAATGTTTATAAGAGTTGCTAAAGCACTTGCCAAACCCGAAAAAGATTATGGATTAAATGAAACTAAAGCAAAGCAAATTGAAAATCTATTTTACCAATCAATGGCCAGTTTAGAATTTTTACCAAACTCACCAACATTAATGAATGCAGGAACTGGAGCTGGTACTTTATCTGCTTGTTTTGTTTTACCATTAACTGATTCTATGGAAGGTATAATGAAAGCGGCTCATGATGCTGCTATGGTTCAAAAATTTGGAGGAGGTACAGGATTTTCTCTCTCTGAAATAAGACCGACAGGAACACCTATAGCTACAACTCATGGAAAAGCTTGTGGTCCAATTGCAGTTTTAAAACATTTATCATCTGTATCAACTCTTGTTACTCAAGGTGGTAAGAGAGATGGTGCAAATATGGCTGTAATGGATGTTCACCATCCAAATATTTTAGATTTTATTGAATGCAAAACTATCGAAGGACAAATACATAATTTTAATATTTCAGTGGGAGCTTCTGATATGTTCATGGAAGCCGTTAAAAATGGAACAGATTACCCTCTATTTGTAAAATCTAATCCAGCTGATAAAAATAGTGAAAAAATAGTTTACGGACAATTAGATGCAAGAGAAGTATTTAAAAAAATAGTTCATGGAGCTTGGCTAAACGGAGAACCTGGAATGATTTTTTTAGATGAAGTTAATAGAAATAGTCCAGTTAAACATGTTGGTTTGATTACAGCTACTAATCCATGTGGTGAGCAACCTTTACTACCAAATGAATCTTGTAATTTAGGATCAATAGATGTAGCAAAATTTATTATTGAAACAAATGATGAAATAAAAATAGATTGGGATAAATTAAGTAAAACAATAAGATTGACTACTAGGTTTTTAGATAATGTTATTGATGCAAACAAATATGCTATCCCTGAAATAGAAGAAATGAATTTAGGAACAAGAAAGCTCGGTTTAGGTATTATGGGGTTTGCAGACCTTCTTGTTAAACTAGGTATACCTTATGATTCTGACAAAGGAGTTCAAGTTGGTAAAGAGCTTATGGCTTTTTTCAAACAAGAATCAGATAATGAATCTAGAGATTTAGCTATAGAAAGAGGACCTTTTCCTAAATGGCATGGTTCTGAAATGGATAAAAATGGAGAAGAACCATTGAGAAATGCTTGCAGGCTAACAGTTGCACCAACAGGCACTATTTCAATGATTGCGGGAGCTTCCTCAGGAATTGAACCTATTTTCTCTTTAGCTTATAGAAAACATAATATTTTAGAAGGAGAAACTCTATTTTATGTAGATAAGAATTTCGAAAATATGTGTAGGTTCAAAAATATATATTCTGAAGACTTAATGGAATATTTATCTGATGGTGGATCTCTACTTGATAGAGAAGACGTAACTGAAGATGTTAAAGAATTATTTCATACAGCAGCAGATATATCTCCTACTTATCATGTATTGATGCAAAGTGCATTTCAAGAAAGTACAGATGCGGGTATTTCAAAAACAATTAACTTCCCTAATGAAGCAACTATAGAGGACGTAGAAAATGCATATATGCTAGCTTGGGAAACTAAATGTAAAGGAATTACAGTATATAGATCTGGATCAAGACAAGTTGAAGTTTTAACTTCAGGGCATGACACTTCAAGTGATAAAACTAGAGAAGATTTAAATAATCAATCTGAAATTGAAAATGATAATTTAGATAGTATACTTCCACAAAAATCTGTTAATGGTTATATAACTCCGATGGATAGGCCTCAAGAGTTATATGGTATAACTTCAAGAGTAAAAACAGGTAGAGGAAATTTATATGTAACTATAAATATGGCTGGAGAAAAACCTTTTGAAATTTTTACAACGCATGGTAAAGCTGGAGGAAATGATGCAGCTATGGCAGAAGCTGTGTCTAGAGTAGCTTCATTATGCCTTAGATCTGGACTTGATCCAAAAGAAATAATTGAACAATTAAGAGGAATTACTGATATTCCAGCATGGGATGAAGGAAACTTAGTCAGATCTGTTCCAGATGCCTTAGCTATGGTTTTAGATAAAGTAGTTACAGATAAAGATTCAAACGTTATTAATGAGGCAACACAAAAATCAATATTTAGTATTCAAGAAGAAAAAACTTCTTCTAATCAAGCTACAATGATTAGTGTTGATGACAATACAAAAAAAACAAATACAGTTTCTGTGAGTGTTTCATCAAATAATGGAATTATGTCAAATTGTCCAGATTGTGAAGTTGGAACTTTGGCCTTTGAAGAAGGCTGTCAAAAGTGCTATAGCTGCGGGTACTCAAAGTGTTAATAAAATGATAAGTAATTCAAAAAATAAAATTGCATTAACTTTAGGAGATCCATCAGGTATTGGTCCTGAAGTTATAGTAAAAGCTTTGGATAAAATTTCCCAAAAAACAAAAAATTTACCTATTATTATTGGAGATACAAAAACAATAATAAACACCTCAAAACAAATGGGGATAAGTTTTAATTTTGAAAGTATAGATAATATTTCTAAATTAAGTAATGATTCTGAAAAATTATTTATACTTGATAACGAAAAATATAAAGACCATATTTTCTTAAAAGGAAAAAATTCTATCGAATCTGGAAGAGCTTCCCATGAGTGGGTTGAATTAGCCACAGATCTGGCTATTGAAAAGAAAGTTGATGCTATTTGTACTGCTCCTATAAACAAAGAAAGTTGGCAAATGGCAAATTTCAAAGATATTGGACATCAAGAAATTTTCAAAAGAAAGAGTAATTCTAACTATGTAGCTACAATGCTAGTTTCAGGTAAATTAAGGTGTATGCACTTATCAACTCACTTATCTTTATCAGAAGCTTGTAAATATGTTACAACTGAAAATGTAGAAAGAGCAATAAGGCTAACGCAGAAGCATTTTTTAGATTGGGGCTTTAAGTCTCCTAGAATAGGAGTTGCGGCATTAAATCCACATGCTTCTGATGGAGGATTAATAGGAAATACAGAGCAAGAAGAAATATTACCAGCAATTATTAACTGTCAGAAGGATGGTTTCAATGTAACTGGCCCTCACCCTGCAGACTCAGTTTTTTATGATGCAATAAATGATAAATATGATGTGGTAGTAGTTATGTATCATGACCAAGGCCATATACCAATAAAAGTATATGGATTCGAGCAATCAATATCTGTAAATCTAGGAGTCTCTTTTATAAGAACATCTGTGGATCATGGTACTGCTTTTGATATTGTAGGTAAAAATATAGCTGATCCGACAAGTATGATAGAAGCTATAAATTTAGCAAATAACTTAGCTTATAGCTCGCAACTATGAATAGCAAAAAAAATGAAATCACGTTCATTGGATTTGGAAATATGGGTTCCGCTATTGTAAAAGGAATATTAAAAGAAAATATATATTCACATATAAATATTATAGAAAATGATAAATTGAAATTTATCAATTCTTCAGAATCAGAGTTGAAATTTAAAGAAAAAATTGATGATAATATTTCTAATTCAAAATTTATTTGGATGTGTGTTAAGCCTCAATCTTTTCAATATTTAGCAAATGAAATAAAGAGTTTTTTAGATGATGATCAAGTTTTAATTTCTATTATGGCTGGTATAAAAATAGATCAAATAAAAGAATTATCAAATCATAGTAAAATAATAAGAGTTATGCCAAATACTCCTGCACAAGTTTCGAAAGGAATGAGTGTATGGAAATCAACAAATGAAGTAAGCACTGAAGAAAAAGAATTAGCTATTAGTATGCTAAATTCTTTTGGAAAGTCTCTAGAAGCGGAATCAGAGGATATAATAGATACTGCAACTGCTTTATCTGGAAGTGGTCCAGGATTTATTTATAAATTTTTAGAAAGTCTCATTTTAGCTGGAAAAAAATCTGGTCTTACTGATTCTATGAGCTATAGCTTAGCAAAAGAAACTTTGATTGGTAGTTCAGAGTTATTAAGGGTTTCAAATCAAACACCTAAAGAACTTAGAGAAGCAGTAACATCACCTGGAGGTACGACTGAAGCAGGACTAGATTTTTTGGAAGAAAACAAAATAGAAGAGATAATTATAGGAACTATTAAAGCAGCGATTGATAGAAGTATTAAGTTATCAAAAGAAAGTAGCTAATGAATGTTATTTAGTTTAATCGGAAGAATATTAGATATTTATTCCATAATTATAGTAATTAGAGTTTTATCCGACTGGATACCAAATTCAAGAAATTATCAATTAGTACAATTTTTATTTATCATAACAGAACCTTTATTATCAAGAATAAGAAAAATTTTACCTAGAACAGGTTCTTTAGACTTTACTCCCATAGCCGCAATATTCCTTTTAGAAATCATAGGTTCTATTATTAAGAATTTATAGTTTCACTAATAGAATTAATCAAAAATTATTTCAGAAGAACTGATATTTATTTCATCATGTTTATTATTTAAAACTTTTAATGATCCATCTAAATTTAAAGAAATAATTTTATATTTTTCATTCATAGATTTTTTTTTCAAGTTTTTATAATTTGAACGAAATGAAGTTAATTCTCCTAATCGAAAGAGATTATTAGAAATTTCAGAAATTTTAATTTTATTATTTATCAAATCATTATAATCTTTCTGAAATCTATTAAGAAAAAGTTTTATAATAGAAAATTTTGAAATTTCTTTCCCTAATACATCTTTAATGCTTGTAGACGGATATATAAAAGTATCATTATTTTTATGACTTGAATTTATATTAATTCCTACTCCAATTATTGAATAATTATTAGTTTTTATATAATTTTCTATTAAAACTCCTGAAATTTTTTTTCCATCTACTAAAACATCATTTGGCCATTTAATTTTTATGTCATTTGTTATTATTTTTTCTAAAACTTTCATAATAGAATATGAAGTTATAATAGATAATAAATTTAGATTCGTACTTAAAGGTTTTAAAATTATAGAAAAAAGAGCATCTTCGCCATACGAAACCCATTTTCTATCATTGCTACCTCTTCCTTTTGATTGATTATTTGCAATAATCGTTGTTCCTTCTTCTATATCTTTCAATATCATCTCTTTAGATAAATCCATAGTAGAGGTGAGCTCTTCAAACATATAAATCTTATTACCTATAAAAACTTCTTTCATATTTATATATTATTTAATTTTCAAAAATAAAATTACTGTAAAAACCTCGTAATAAAATAGTTAGGTCTTTTAATATATATTCATGTAGCATAAAGTTATGTTTGTTCCAAAGTATTTTTTCACAAAAAATACTCCCTTATAACTTATAGAAAGGTAATTTTATGTTTTGGTGTTCATCTGTTTCAAATTCACCATCATTAGATTTAGCGATTGAAGATGTAAGTAGAGAAATATTAAAAAAATTAGGTAATAAGAAAGCTGATTTAGGATTAATATTTATTTCATCGCATCATTCATCATATTATGAAAAAATAATTGAAAAAATAAAAGCAAATATAAATTGTGAAATAATTTTAGGTTGCTCGGGTTCTGGAGTTATAGGAGAAGGTAAAGAATTTGAATATCTTCCTGGAGTATCATTAACAGTTGCTAGTTTACCTAATGTTCAATTAAAACCATTTCATTTTTCTCAAGATGAGTTACCAAGTCCTGATGAAGGGCCTGATACTTGGAAAGAATTAATAGAAGTAATAGATGATAATCCAAAAACAATTGTTTTATTCCCAGATCCATTTTCTGTCAGAACTGAGTATATATTAGATGGTTTAGATTTTGCATTTCCAGATACTAAAATAATAGGTGCACTTGCATCTGGTGGTAATAAGCCAGGTGAAAATGCTTTATTTGTTAATAATAAAACTTATTTTAGAGGTTGTTCAGGATTAGTTATCACAGGAAACTTTGAGTTAGATATATTAGTTGCAAAAAGTTGTAGAGCAATTGGGGAGCCTATGATAGTTACACAGTCAAATAATAATATTATTAATGAGCTTGATGGAGATTTACCAATTGTGGCAATAAAAAAACTATATGATGAACTTCCTGAAGATCAAAAAGGTATTATGAATAATGCTCTTCAGATAGGAATTTTAATGGATAGATTAGGTGATATAGATGATGAAATAACTTATATGATAAGAAATATATCTTCTATAGACAAAGAGACAGGCTCTATTTCAATAGGTGAATCTATTACAGATGGGCAAGTTATTCAATTTCACTTAAGAGATTCAGAAGCAGCACAAGAAGAATTAAAAAAGATGTTAACAGAGTACGAAATGGATGATGGGCAAATAATAAAATCTACATTAATGTTTTCAAGTGTAGGAAGAGGTAAATATCTGCTTGGAGAATCACATCATGATATAAATCTTTATAAAAACCTTATAGATAATGAATCTCCAATAACGGGTTTCTTTTCTAATGGTGAAATAAGCCCTATTGGAGATCGTACATATTTACATGGATATACATCTTCTTTTGCAATTTTCAAAGAAAAATCATAACTATATAATAATATTTGGTATATCATTCCATGAGTTTATATATTGGGGTGAAAGTTTCTTTCTAGATAAAATTGTAATATCTTCCAAATTTTGAGAGGCTAGTTTTATTTTTTCAGAACCAAAAGTGTTATTTATATAATCAATAGAATTCATCAATAAATTTTGTTTATAACTATCTGGCATCTTTAAGTAAGAAGTTTGAAAGCTATTTTGACTAGTTAAATTACTTAATATAACTCCTCCTTTTTTATATGAAAAATTATTTTTAAATATTTTTCTTAATAATTTATTTGAAAATTTAACTATTTCTATATAATTATTTGTCGAAACTAAAAAATTATCTGATATAAATCCGTAATAATTAGATTTAGCATGATATTTATACCTATTTGTAGCAATAAATATAGATATGGAATAAGCAGTTAACTTTTCTTTTCTCAATTTTCTAGAACAAATAAAAGCATAATCACTTATTCTTTTTTCAAGGTCTAAGTATGTATGAATATCACCTTTAAAAGATCTCGAAACAGTTATACTTTTTTTAGGATTATTTGAAATGGTGATTGGAAAGCACGAAATACCTTTTAGTTCCTCCCTAGTTCTTAAAACATTAATATTCATTTTTTTCATTATCCAGTTTTTATTAGTATTTATAAAATCATAAGCTGAGAATATTTTATTCTGATATAAATATTTTTTATAATTACTTCCAATGCCCCAAATATTTTTTATATCTAATGATTTTAGAACCTCAGTAATATCTGATTTATCTTTTAATATAAAAGTATTATTTGGTTTATTTTTTGCAAAAGTAACTGCTATTTTTGAAAGTGTTTTAGTAGTTGAAACTCCTACTGAAACAGGTATTCCTGTTATTTTTTTTATATGATAGACAATTTCTTTAGATAAGGTCAATAAATTAGAATTATTTTTTATTTTTAAAAAAGCTTCGTCGATAGAATACACTTCTATTTCAGAAGAAAATTTTTTCAATTCAAGCATAATTGTATTTGAAATTTCTCCATACAACTCAAAATTTGAAGAAAACACATGAATATTATTATTTTTAATGAAATTTTTTATTTTAAAGACTGGTTCACCCATCTTAATTCCCAATTTTTTTGCTTCTGAACTTCGAGAGATAATACATCCATCATTGTTAGATAAAACTACAACAGGCAAATTCTGCAAGTCTGGTCGAAAAATCCTTTCACAAGAAACATAAAAATTATTACAATCAACTAAAAATATCATATGAACTTTTTTATTGATGCAATAACTACACCTGAAATATCAAATGGGGTTTCGTTATTTATTACTATAGGATTATATTTATCATTTGCTGCAATTAAATGTATTTTATTATTTATAATTTTTAATTTTTTTATCAAATATTCTCCATCTAATACACACAAAATTATATGACCAGTCAAAGGTTTAATTGATCTGTCAATAACAAGAATATCTCCTGAAAATATACCTGCTTTAAACATGGAATCACCTGATACTTTTACACAAAAAGTAGCTGAAGGATTAGTAACTATATAGTCATGAATATTTAATTTTGAAGATATAAAATCCCCTGCAGGAGATGGGAAGCCTGCAGAAATACCTGTGTCAAAATAATTAATACTTTCAATCATACTCATAGATTTGTTATGATATTTTTAAGATTAATTATTGTCAAATATCATGTCTTCTCATATCTGTTGAAGATGCATCTACTCTAAAATCATCCTCAGAAATAATTTTGAAATAATCTTTATATTTAAAATTCAAGTTATTAATTTCTAAATTTTTAAATTTTGATCCTGTGACATCAATTCTTCCTGCAACTAAAACGGTGCAACCATTTTTATCAAGTGCACTACAAAGATCATCTAGGGACTCCCCTGGAGATAAATAAGAGTGATCTAATATTCTAATTGCTGTGTCATAGCCAACAACAAAACAAGATTTAGGAAAAATATTAGATTTATCAATAAATTTACTACTTTTACTTATTATAATTTTTTCATCAGATTTAAAATTTTTTATTCTTTTTATTAATTCTTCTGTTTCAATATCTGATTTATCAACATTAGATATTGAAATTTCATAATATTTATTCATATTTAATATTTCCGATGAGTAGTTCAGTAATTTTATATGACCATCATGTACAGGGTTAAAGGAGCCTGATAATATTACAGAGTTTTTAATATCATCATGAAATATATTTAAATTTTTATCAGTAATAAAGTAATCAAATTTTTGATTACTTAATGACTCCATGTGATGTGTAAAGCTTTTCATTTTCTAATAAATCCAGTGAAATTCTATCAGTAATATCATACAAAGAAGCAATAGAATTTATTATAAGTTTACTAATAATTATCTCTTCTGTTATACGGTTTCTATTATTTTTATCAAAATATATAGAATATGTAGTTATTTTCTTTTCTGATCGTAAAGATATATGAGCTTTATCTTCTCCTTTACGTTCTCTGTCTGTACTAATAGCTCCAGTACAGCCTAATCCAAATAATTTTATTTTATT